>NZ_UEXF01000073.1:24938-28062 GCF_900127505.1 thiotrophic endosymbiont of Bathymodiolus puteoserpentis (Logatchev)
AAACAAACTCATATTGATGCTAAACGCAAAGGTTGCAATCTAAAGACTATCTTGAAAAACAATATGAAAAATAAAAATAAGGGTAGAGACAGTTTTATCACAAAAATGCGTAGTCCGTATGAGCGAGTATTCTCTCAAACTAATCATCGAACAAGGTATAGGGGTGTTGCTAAAAATCAGTTTGCAATGTTTATGGAATCATTGGCGTTTAATCTTAAAAGAATGGTGATTTTAAATGAAGAGTATGGTTTTTAAGGGAGGGGTATTGTTTGTTTTTTGTTGATTTTAAGGGAAATTGACAAAAAATGGGAAGATAGCGGGGTTTAATGGGAGAAATATGAAAAAAAATAGGGAATAGCGAGCGGGGTTTGATGAGAAAAATATGAGAAAAATTGGGTTTTAGATTTTTTTTAAAAAAATTCTTTAAATTCAACGGTCTCATCATAGTTGGGAAAGGGGCTTAAACGAGAATCACAATGGACTGTTAAGGCAATTCTTCCCTAAGCGAATGGCTTTGGATAATGTGAGTGAGAAAGAAGCATTTAGGGCAACAGATTTAATGAATAATAGACCTAGGAAATGCTTGGGGTACAAGACCCCATTTGAGGTCTTTGCCAAGATGACTGGCAAGGACTATTTTTTAAATGGAAGTGTTGCACTTATGGGTTGAATTCGCCTTATATTCATTCGGCTGATTAGGCAAAAAGGCGTTAGATTGCTGAATTATCTCTTTCAATAAACAAAAGTGAGATGCTTGTTGTGAATTTGGATACAAGAAAAGAGCGTAGTACGCTGGAAATAACAAAGGCTTTTATGCAGATAAGTGGTAAAAAAATCAGTTTTAAAATTGTAAAATTTTTTAAATCGTTCAAACAAACACTAGCAATTAAATTGACTGGCTGTTTATGTTAGCCAATATATCTCGTATTGCCAGTGGGCAATTTATTGCACAATTGATATTGGTGGCTTCACTGCCTTATATTACTCGGTATTACAATCCAGAAGAATTTGGTGTTTTTGCTGTATTTAGTGCTATTACATGGATTTTGGTTGTATTTTCCACGGGTAAGGCGGAGTTTTTAATTATCACTATGAAAAGCAAGGATGAGGCGGTCGTATTGACTATGGGTATTATGACCATGGTATTGATTTTTAGTTTTGTAATTACCTTAATCACGGTGTTTCTTTTATCTGATTTTTTAAATTCATTTTTCTCAAAAGAGTTTAATTATTTGCCCCTCTTAATTGGTGTTACTGTATTATTTATAGGGGGCGCACAAACATTAAGATACTATGCTACTTATTTAGGTAATTTTTCAGGTCATGGTATAGCAGCCACAGTAAACGCCATAAGTATGGTTTCCATTTCACTTGGATATGCGATTTTTATAGGTGGAGATTCGTTACCAATTGGACTTATTTTGGGGCAAACGATTGGACAGTTCTTCTCATTTCTTGTTTTTTTGTTTTATACAGATATCATACAAATGATAACTTTAAAAAAACTTAAAATGTCGTCACTTACTGTTTTTAGTCAAATACAAAAAATACCTATTTTATTAACAACGCATTTAGCTTCTTCTTTAAGTTCACGCATACCTACGCTGATTATGTCTGCCGTAGGCGGTATGTCTGCTGCGGGTATATTTGCAATGGCTGAAAGGGCTGTGGGTGCGCCAACAGGTGCTTTTGGGCAAGCAGTTGGGCAAGTTGCTCGGCATCGATATCGCAAAGTATATGAGGTTGATAATGGCAACACATCTCTGCCAAGAAAAATAATTAAATCTACTTTCTTTTTTGTTATTTTTGGCTATGGATTGCTAATAGTATTAGCTGATTGGCTTGTGCCATTAGTGTTAGGAGAGCAGTGGCGTGTTGCTATTGTGTTTGTACAAATTATTGCCGTCATGGAGTTGTTTAATTTTATGTTTTACAGTGTGGAAGATATTACCATTATTCGTGATAATTTTTCGTATCGAATGTGGACTCAAATCGCACAATTAATATTCTTATTGACACTATATGTTGTCGTCAATATAACAAATATCTTGTCAAATATTGAGTTAGCGTTGGGCTTGATATGTTTTGCTAGAATTTTATTTGTTGTTTATGATTTGAACAGGACTTGGCGTGGTATTCAGAAAAACTGATAAAATGATTGGGTATATTTTAAGATTAATGTTTGATAAGCGTTTAAATTTAGAGAAAAAATGATAAAAGTAATAACTTACGGAACATTTGATTTGTTTCATATTGGACATTGGAATTTGTTGAATAGGGCAAAAAATGAAGGCAATTATTTGATTGTTGCTATTTCTAGTGATGAATTTAATTTACGGAAAGGCAAAAAATCACAGATGGAATTTCAAGAGAGATGCAAGGTTGTTAAGTCGTTATCCTTTGTAGATAAAGTGATTGTAGAGAACAGTTGGAAGCAAAAAGAAAGCGATATAAAAAAATACGGTGTAAATGTATTTGTCATGGGAGATGACTGGCAGGGAAGGTTTGACGACTTAAAAAAGTATTGTCAAGTTAAGTATTTACCAAGAACCAGTAACATATCATCTTCAATTTTAAAAAAATTATTTAATCATGAAAAATAATATTAATGGAGACCTTTGCATAACCCAACCAAAAAACCACCAATCTGATAAAATAACACCCATCTAAAACAACCATAAAACACCCAAAATGTCTTGGAAAAACACCCAACAAAATTCATTTGCAGATTCTCTTGTTATTGAACATAAATCTCTATCAGAACTAGACGATGTGCATAACATCATTAACTGGGGCGAGATAGAACAAACACTATCAAATCTTTATACCTCCAAAACAGCTGCAAGCGCCTATCCACCCATAATGATGTTTAAAATCCTAATTCTTCAGGCTTGGTATGCGCTTAGCGATGAAGCCTTAGAAAAACAAATTGCTAGAGATTTAATGTTCAGACGCTTCATTGATTTAAGTTTAAGCGAAGCAGTGCCAGACCATTCCACCATTTGGCGTTTTAGACAATTACTCAATACTGAAAATTTGCTAGAAGCACTACTAGAACAAATCAATCATCATTTAGAACAAAACAGTATTATTGTTTCTCTAGGTTCAATCAACATTATTGATG
>NZ_UEXF01000073.1:30292-32428 GCF_900127505.1 thiotrophic endosymbiont of Bathymodiolus puteoserpentis (Logatchev)
TGGTGAAGTTTATGCCGATAGTGCTTATGCTAACAAGAAAAACGATGAAAAACTTGGTAAACAAAATAACAAAGTTCTACACAGGGCTTACAGAAATACACCACTTACAGACAGACAAAAACAAGAGAATAAACAACGATCATCCATTCGCTATATTGTTGAACGCACTTTTGGCTTACTCAAACAACATCATGGATTAGCCAAGGCAAGATACCTTGGATTAGAAAGAAACAAAACTAGAGCGCAACTTATTGCTATGAGTCACAATCTTAAAACTGGGATGAATATTTTTAAACAAATGCGAAGTCTAGGGGATTGTTACGCCCAATGAGTGGGAGAGGACTAAAAATAGGGAAATAAAGCAATAAACAGCTGGGAAAATAAGGTTTTTTTTGGACTTTATGAAAAAATACAGGTAGTTTTGAAAATATTTTTGAAAAAATCTAAAAATTAAAATTAGGGTGGAGAATTAT
This sequence comes from thiotrophic endosymbiont of Bathymodiolus puteoserpentis (Logatchev), assembly GCF_900127505.1. Classification (NCBI taxonomy): domain Bacteria; kingdom Pseudomonadati; phylum Pseudomonadota; class Gammaproteobacteria; species thiotrophic endosymbiont of Bathymodiolus puteoserpentis (Logatchev). The sequence continues at coordinate 30,766 of NZ_UEXF01000073.1, forward strand.
GAGTTATGCAAAAGTCTCTAATGATTACAAAAAAGCTATCGCTATAATAAAACTTTCACTGAAAAAATGACGAACAATGAAGGGTATAGGTATCTAACGCCCGCAACACTAAAAGACCTGCAAATAGAATTGTTAAATCTACTTAAAATCTTTGATAAAGTTTGCAGAGAAAATAAGATAGAATATTGGCTGGATTATGGCACATTATTGGGTGCTGTTCGGCATAAAGGCTTTATTCCTTGGGATGATGATATTGATATTAGTGTGCCGGCGATTGATTACCATAGACTTATGTCTGCATTAAATTCTGAATCAAAAACCAATAAAAATATTTTTTTATATTATGAGTGTCACAATACACCAAAAAACTTTTATGAAAAATTGGCTAGTACCAAAATGATGATGTGCGGAAAAAATCATAAACTGTTTGCCTGTTTTATTGATATTTTCCCTGTTAGAATGATTAATAAGATGGATAAAAAGAAGGATATAAATCTTGTAAATACCACTGAATATTTTACTAACGGAGGTGTTAGAAGTGGTAAAAAGATTGACAAAAAATATCGTAAAAATATCTTGAAGGATGCCCTCATTGAAAAACAAAAATTTATTCAATATTTTCATGAATATCTACCTAATTGTAATTGCAGACCATCAAAAAGCGTGGTAGCAACGGAAATTATGGTTTTCAATGAAGAGACCAACGATTATTTTCTTTATACAGATATATTTCCATTAAGAAAAATAACCTTTGAAGGGATAGACTCTTTTATGCCTAATAACTTTGAAAATTATTTAAGTGTTATTTATGGAGACTATATGACGCCCCCCTCTAAATCTAAACAGATCTCCAAGCATGCAAATAAATTTTATTTTTGCCATTCCGATCAATTTGCATTAGAGGCTACTACTACTAATTTGATTGAACAAAATAAAGATTTTTATCGTTATTCTACACATCGGTTTTTTAGAAATTTGGCTATAAATATCGGCATGTATAAAAAAATAAAAAAATGGTTATATTAAAATAAATGACAACAAATATGAAATTTTCGGTGTTAATGTCAATTTACCATAAAGAAAGCCACCAGTATTTTGATAGGGCGATGCGAAGCGTGTGGGATGAGCAAACGATTAAACCTAATGAAATAGTTTTGGTGGAGGATGGTCCGTTGACTGATGGGCTCTATCAGGCTATTAGAGAATGGAAAGAGAGGCTGACTAATGCCTTGCAGGTTGTTTCCCTTAAAGAAAATGTTGGTGTTGGTGCTGCTAAGAATATTGGTATAGAGATGTGTAATTGTGAGTTGATTGCGGTGATGGATACGGATGATGTGTCGTTACCTAAGCGGTTTGAGAAACAGTTGGCAGTATTTGAGAATCAAGATGTTGATGTTTGCGGTGCTTGGATAGGAGAATTTGAGCTTAACGAAACTCAGATAATATCTTACAGAAGAACTCCTGAGCAGCATAATGAGATAGTGGCATTTGCCAAAGGCAGAAGTCCTGTTAATCATGTGACGGCAATGTATAAGAAATCTTGGGTACTGAATGTGGGTAATTATGCTAAGTATAGAACCAGTGAAGATTACAATTTGTTCGTTAAGTTGATTATGACTGGGGCAAAGATTTATAATCTACAAGAGTCGTTAGTGAGTGTGCG
>NZ_UEXF01000073.1:33196-50367 GCF_900127505.1 thiotrophic endosymbiont of Bathymodiolus puteoserpentis (Logatchev)
GGGAATAACTTACATTAATACCAAAACCACAACAAATACAATAAAATAGGCAACACTTACAACACTCATGGAGCAACAATGACCCAATACACAAACACCATCAGCACATTTGAACTATTAGAAAGGTTTCCAACCGAAGAATCTGCTCGCCTATATTTTGAACAAAAACTTTGGAACAACAAACCCAAATGTCCATCGTGTGCTAATCAAACACCCGCACAAGTTTATCATCATCCTTCACGCACTGGATTATATCGTTGCAAATGTTGTCAAACCCAATTCAGTATTCGTAGTAACACAGTGATGCATGCCAGCAAAATACCGTTAAGAAAATGGCTTTATGGTATGTATTTAGTTGTGACTGCTCGCAAGGGTATATCCAGTTACCAACTTGCAAAAGAACTGGGTATTACCCAAAAATCCTCATGGTTTATGGGGCACAGAATACGCAAGGCTTGCAAAAATAACGACGCTATTCTTTCTGGAATAATTGAAATGGATGAAACCTATATAGGCGGTAAAGAGAAAAACAAACACCAACATAAGAAAACTCAAGGCACACAAGGCAGAAGCACAAAAACCAAAACCCCTGTGGTTGGCATGCGCTCTCGTGGTGGCATGCTCGTTGCTGCCAAAATGGATAAAGTCAATAGTGCCAATATTCAGACTATGATTGATAAGCATGCTGATGCCAATGCCACGCTTTGCACTGATGAAGCAACAATATATAAAGGCATAGAGGGCTATAAACAGCTAATGGTCAATCATTCTGCTGGGCAGTATGTTAACGGTATTGTGCATACTAATGGCATTGAGAGTGTTTGGGCGTTATTAAAACGCGGTTATCATGGTGTATTTCATCATTTTTCAGATAAACATATCGGGCGTTATGTTGATGAGTTTGTTTTTAGGTTGAATGATGGCAATGTTAAACGATCGACACTGGATAGAATTGATTCAATTGTGTTTGGATTTAGTGGTAATAGACTGTCTTATAAGATGTTAGTATTAATGTAAGTTAGTCCCATTTTTTATAACCACAAAAGATTTCATGAAACATTGAAATATAAAAAACCAATGGATGTGTATCAAGAAAGTATAAAACTAAGTCGGGAAAAGAAGAAGGCTTCTTGAGGTTTGTTCTATAAGAAAATTTAAAAAGTTGTTTGAGATTTTGGGGTGGTGTAGATGTAAATAGACTATACATTGCAAAGATCTTATTTTCAAAAACGCCCACTCAAGCCCTAAGTGAAACTTTTACTTCTAAAAGAGAGCAAGATGCCATAAGTATCATTTACTTTTTTTAGCTCTAGCAAGAGGAGCCCGAATTATAAAACACCAAAAATGGTGTTTAAATCAGGTATTATTAACCAACAAAAAATTTGCACTCAGAATTTAAATTTAGGAATTAAAGCAAAAACCCACTAAATATTTAGTGGGTTTTTTATATATAATACTACAATGCGTATTGAACACCCTTTAACAGGCGCTATGGTCGCTCTAATCACTCCGATGCTTGAAGATGGCTCGGTGGATTTTGACGCACTTGCAAATTTGGTTGAGTTTCATATTAAGAGCGGCACTAAAGCCATTATTTCTATGGGAACAACGGGCGAGAGTGCAACACTTAATCAAGATGAACATATTGAAGTGATGCAAAAAACCATTGAGTTTGCCAAAGGACGCATTGCTATTATTGCAGGTACAGGCGCTAATTCTACTTCTGAGGCGATTGAGTTAACGCAAGCCGCCAAAGCCTTAGGTGCAAATGCTGCACTTTTAGTCACGCCTTATTACAATAAACCAACACAAGAAGGGCTGTATCAGCATTATAAGGCTATTGCTGAGGCAGTTGATATTGACCAAATTTTATATAATGTTCCGGGTAGAACTGCTGTAGATTTGTTGCCAGAAACGGCAATTCGCCTATCAGCGATTAGCAATATTATCGGCATCAAGGATGCAACAGGTCAATTATCAGTTGCACAAGAACTGATTGATGGTTGCCCAGAAAATTTCTTATTGTATAGTGGTGATGACGCCACAGCGGTCGAGTTTATTTTAATGGGCGGTCATGGCGGTATCTCAGTGAGCGCAAATGTAGCGCCAGCAGAGGTATCTAATGCTTATCAAGCGGCTTTTAATAAAGATAGAAAATTAGCCGAAACTATTGACGCAAACTTATATAATTTACATCAGCATTTATTTACTGAATCAAACCCAATTCCTGTTAAGTGGGCGATGTATAAAATGGGCAAATGTGACAGTGGAATTCGTTTGCCATTAACAAAATTATCACCTCAATATCAAATGGTATTGGAGCAAGATTTATCTAATTTAGGAGTTATATAATGATAAAAAAAATAACAATTACACTACTTGCATTTTCTTTAGCAAGTTGTTTCTCGTTTGGCGAAAAAGCAAAAAAAGCAAAAAGCAGTCTTGGTGAAAGAAATATTCAATACTATGCAAATAAAACAGTGACTTCTTTAGAGATTCCGCCTGACTTAACCAAGCCTGACTCACAAGAAGCCTTTAAGCTAAGTGAGTATGTTGCAAATATTCAAGAAGATACCATTGGTTTTTCTAAAGATGATGTTGCTAATAAAAAGGCAGCGAGTGTTACTGGCTCTGTAAAAGTTAAAGTTGAAAGATTGGGTCAAATTCGCTGGATAGTGGTTGATAAAAAAGTAGATGCAGTATGGAGTTTGGCAAAAAGTTTCTTTAAATCACATGGTTTTGCCATCAAGAGAAGTGATAAGAAAATTGGCGTTATGGAAACTGATTTTTTAGAAAATCACCCTGAAATCCCTGACCAATCAGTGGGTTTAATTCGTTCAATGCTGAAAAAAGCCATGAAGGCCAGGTACTCATTGGCAATTATTGATAAATACAGAGTCAGAATTGAACCTGTAGATGGTGGCAGAAAAACTGAAGTCCATTTCACTTTGAACTCAATGGAGGAAGTCATCACCAAAGCAGGCGGTGAAGATGAAAACACCATTTGGCAGGCTCGCCCTAAGGATCAATCGCTAGAAACTGAAATGCTTTATCGCTTTATGGTTTATCTTGGTAGCGATCATACAATTGCAAGGGAGCAAATTATTGATGTTAAAGGAAATCAAATAACAAAAGTAGAGATAGTGAAAGGCATAGGCGGTTATGCAAAACTTAAATTTGCTTTGGGCAAACATGAAACTTGGGAAAATGTTGGCTGGGCACTTGATGAGTTGAATATTGATGTTGAAGATAAAGACATAAAAGAAGGTAGTTTCTATGTGAATGTTGCCAAGGAAAAAGACAAAGGCATTCTTTCAAGCATTTTTGGTGATAATGCAATTAAAGAGTCCTATCAAATCATTGTTAGGCAAATTAGCAGTAATGCAGCTGAGGTAACTTTCAATGATTTATCTGAACAAAATAAACAAGAAACCATTGACTTTGGTTATGAACTCTTAAGCAATATCGCTAAACAATTTCAATAATCGCAGGTGGCGTTAGCACCAGCCATTAGAGATAAAATTGTCCGCCAAGAAATACTGGTAGATGAATTAAGCGACCAACAGTTAGCTGACTTTTGCATCGCACTCAATACTGCTTATCGTGATGGCAATCCAATGATCAGCGATAAAGATTACGATTTTGTTTATCTGCCAGCGCTCAAAAAAAGACTACCAGCGCATCCATTATTACAAGCAATAGAGCCAGAAGGTACGGGATTTTCTACTGACAAGGTTTTACTACCAGAGATAATGCTCTCTATTGATAAAGCCTATTCTCAAGAAGAAGTTGATAAATGGTTGGAGCGCATCAAAAAATCCGCTATTGAAATTGATTTTGATATTCGCACTATTCAAATTAAAGCCACACCTAAGTTGGATGGTTTTGCTGGTTATGACGATGGCATACGCCTTTATACGCGTGGCGATGGCAAAAAAGGTAGCGATATTAGTCGTGTGTTTGATAGAGGATTACAAGTCTATAAGAGTGCTGATCGCGGGCAAGGTGCAGGTGAGATTGTGGTTCAAAAAAGTTATTTTGAACAATATTTATCTGCAGATTTTGAATATCCACGCAATTTTCAAGCCAGTCTAATCAAGGAAAAGGCTTTAGATGAAAAAGCCGAGCAAGCGATAAAAAACAAAGCGGCATTATTTGTACCTTTTAACCAATTGCCACATTGGTTGGGTAATATGGATGATTTGAAAACCCAATTTGATATGGTTGTTCAGGATGCACTTAGCGAAGTAGATTTTGATGTGGATGGTGTGGTGTTTGAAATAACAAACGATGATTTAAAAACGCACATGGGCGCGAATAGAAAATTCCACCGTTGGCAAATTGCTTTTAAAGAAAATAAAGATAAAGCACAAGTTAAAGTTTTATCTGTTACCCCGCAAGTGGGTCGTACAGGTAAGATTACACCTGTGGCAGAATTAGAGCCTACACTGTTAAGTGGTGCAACTATTAACCGTGCTAGCGCGCATCATTACGGCTTAGTAAAAGAGCAAGGTTTAGGCACTGATAGTGTGATTGAATTGACGCGTTCTGGTTTGGTCATTCCTAAAATCAACAAAGTTTTAAAACCCACAGAGCCTAATATTCCAACTGTGTGTCCAAGTTGTGACAAAACATTACAATGGGAGTCTGATTTCTTAATATGTGTAAATCATAGCGAATGTCCAGCGCAGGTCATTGGAAAAATGGAATATTTTTTTAAAATATTGGGTAATAATGATGGATTTGGCGCCGCCACAATTAAAAAACTTTATAAAAATAATGTCCGTAAAATTTCAGAGATTTATACGCTGGCTCATAGCGATTTAACCAAGATGGGTTTTGGCAATAAAACCAGCGAAAATTTGATTGCTGAGCGTCATAAATCAATCACTGAGCAAATTGAAGATTGGCGTTTCTTAGCAGCCTTTGGTATTACTAGATTAGGCATGGGGAATTGTGAAAACTTACTTAGGTCTTGTTTGTTGAGTGATATTTTTGCATTGAGTTTAGAAAAAATAGCCAACATTGAAGGCTTCGCCGAATTAACAGCACAGGCTGTTGTAACAGGACTACAAGATGTTAAAAATGAGTTTAGCTTATTAAGTCAACACGGCTTTAATTTAGAAACCACCCCTTTGCAAAATGAGGGGGTAGAATTTACCCATATGCTGGCTGGCAAAAAAATTGTTTTTACTGGCAAAATGAGTGGTTCAAGGAGTGAAATGAAAAAGAATGCTAAATCTATTGGTATACAAGTGGTGGTTAGTGTAAGCGCTAAAACCGATTATTTGGTAATTGGCGAAAATGTAGGGCAAAAGAAAATTGAAGCTGCAGAAAAATTCGATGTAGAAGTATTAACTGAAGAAAATTATCTAACCATGATTGGGTGATTAACCCTTAAAACAAGGTTGTTTAGAGTGTTTATCCAATTCAACTTTTTTGTTTTTAAAAAATTCGGTATTAGTTGTATGATGAATTGACACTGTTTGGGGGTTTTTATTTGTCATATCATTCAAGGTTTTACTCTTACCAGTTCGTGACATTGAATGCCACTGCTCTAGCAATCGTCCATTATTGATAGACTTTCCATACGCTCTATCAACTTTTTCAAATTCTACAATCTTTTCACGAACCTGAATTCTTGGTGACCATGTTTCATCAATCTTCATCTCAAGCCAAATTTCTGCTGAATTTTTATAGTCAAAGCCTGACAAACCCAGTGATTTTGCAACAAGACAAATAATATTCCAATCTGGTTTTGACTCACCAGCAGGTGATAAAAAAGCATTTTGTTCTAAATATCGGCGTTCCGAGTTTTTTTGGTGTCCTGTTTTTTCAGACCAAGAACAGGCTGGCAATACAATATCTGCATCTTTAGTGGTTAAAGTTTCTGTGAAGTCTGAAACTATTAAGGTTTCAAATTTTCGATAATTAATCATACTGTGCGCTGGGTTTGTTGCCATAACCCACAGTGTTTTAATCTGATCGGTTGAGAAAAATTCAGTGGCCGTTAAATCTTTAGTTCTAATACCAATTTCTCTACCACCCATGGCATTGCTTTGTCCAGTTAGCGATAAAACACCACAACCTGGTTTATTAATATTACCAACCTTAATGTGTGCGTTAATAAGCGCATTGACCTTATCAGTTGCATCGGTTGATTGGGTTAGGCCCTGAGAATAGATGCTTAAAGTTTTTTTATTTTTAAACCATGGTTGGTTAACCAAATCATCAATTATTTCCATATCTCTGCCAGCTTCAACCTTGATAAATAAATCTGATTTTTTGGCTGTTGTTGTTTTATAGACATCTACACAAACAACAAAGGCCTTAGATTTTTTGACATAATTAAAAACAATAGGATGGCAATCTGCAGTATTACTGCCAATAATAAATATAGTTTCTGCAAGAAAAATATCATCATAAGAAACAGGCACAATATCTGCACCGTAAGCGCGTTTATTGGCTTCAACCGTTGAATACATACAAAGTCTAGAATTGCTCTCTATATTATTAATGCCATAAGACTCTGCAAATTTTTTAGCCACATATAAATCTTCCATTAACATCTGCCCAGATAAATATAATGCAATTTCATCTTTTTTATTTGAACGGAAAATATTTGCAATTGTTTTGATTGTCTCATCCCAAGTGCCAACAGAGGGTTTAAGCAGTCTATCATTATCTGTGCCAACAGTTTCTAATAAAGTTTGCCCTTTAATGCAAAGCATGCCTTTATTAACAGGCGAATCTTTATCTCCGATTAACTTTAATGTTGAATTAGAACGGCTGATTTTAATCTCGCAGCCAACGCCACAGTACGGACAGGTTGTTTTAAAACTCATTTGGTCACCAATAATAATAATAAAATAAAATTTAACGCAAACAATAACCCGAAATACAATCGATATTTTTTTAATTTAGCTTCTGGTTTTACAGGTTCTTCAATTTGCAAGAAGTTTGAATTTGGGTGTTCTAAATCATATAAAAATTCACTCAGCACTTCGTATCTGGAGGCGACATTCAAATGACAAGCTTTACGCACCGCGCCATCAATCCATATCGCTAGATTTGGATGGTGTATTAATATTGATTCGTAAGATAGCTTGGATAATTTTTGCGTGGTTAAGTTTTTATCTAATTTGTTTTGATAGGGAAGTTGCGAGGCAAATATCTCATACACAATTGCACCTAAACTAAATTGGTCTGATGCTTGAGAAGCCTTGCCATTCAAGATAACTTCTGGTGCGGTGTAGCCTTGTGTACCTTGATTATCCGTAACATCAACTGGACTGCTTAGTTCAACAACGCCAGCAATCCTTGTTGCGCCAAAATCAATCAGTTTGATTTGTCCAATTTTATCAATCATAATGTTTTCTGGTTTAAGGTCACAATGTAGCATTTCTTGACGGTGAAAGGCTCTCAAACCTTGGATAATTTGCTTAACAAAACTCACGACTATCTTGACATCAGGCTCTTTATTTTCATCCATCCATTGTCTGAGTGTTTGTCCTTTGATGTATTCCATCGCATAGGCTAAGAAGCTGGCTTTTTCATTGCTGTTATGAATTTTCACCACATTGGAGCTTTGTATTCGCTGCCCTGCCCATTGCTCATACATGAAATGTTTCAAATATTGAGGGTCATCTTCAAAATTAATTGAGGGTGTTTTTAGCACAACTGATTGTTTGGTATTAATATCTCTGGCCAAATACAATTGCACCTTAGAGCTTGAAACAAGGAGCGACTCTATTTCAAAACCATTAATTTTCATACCTTTGTCTAGATCTGGCGGTACAGGTCGTTCAGTGAGTTCATCAAAAGCCTCATCTATATTCTTCTTTGGTAGTTGCTCAATCTTCACAATCATTGCTGAGATGTTGTCGCTACTATCTGCATCTAGTGCCTTGCCAACAATATCATTTGTTGTTGATGCTACACTCATTAAATTTTGCAACGAAGTATCATTCAAATAATCATGCACCCCATCTGTGGTCATCAAAAATTGATCATTAACTTCAAGGTTAAAAGTTTGATAATCAACATTCACTCTAAGGTCAAACCCCATGGCTCTTGATAGGTAAGTTTTTTCTTTGTTTAGATTTAAAACATGGTCCTTTGTTAGTTGTGTCAATAGACCTTGACGATAGCGATAAATTCTAGAGTCGCCTATATGAAAAATATGCGCAGTATTAGATTTAATGATTATCACACTCAATGTAGATAACATTGATGAGATTTCATCGTTGCGCATTGATTGAGAATACAACCAATTATTTAGTGCTGAGATAACCTTTGTTGCCGAGTGCTCTACACGCCAAGAATCGGGTGTAGAGTAATAATCACTAAGAAAACTATTAACGCAGCAACTACTTGCCTCAGCCGCTCGCTCACAAGCACTCACACCATCGGCAATAACGCTGGTAATACCTTTGTATTCTAAGGCTTGTTTGTCAGGTATATGATAGGCACAAGCATCCTGATTCTCAGGCTTGGTACCTGCAATAGAATGTGAATTTACACTAACTTTAAGTTGCTGCATATCTGGAAATTTACGGGGTTAATATCATGGTATCTAGTTAAGTTTGATAATTTCAACCGTGCCATCATCTAATATTTCAGTCATATAACCTTTCGGCTCTTCCAAGAATACTACAATTAATACCAATACAATTGTACTAACTGTACCAATTAACATAAAGAATTGGTCATAGTCCACCAAAGAATTGAGCGTTAAAAACATTACCGCACCTACATTACCAAAAGCACCAGCCATACCAGCAATTTGTCCAGTTAATCGTCTTTGAATGAGTGGCACCATAGCAAATACCGCCCCTGATCCTGCTTTAGAGAATATACCACCAACAATCGTTAATAAGACTACCAAATAAATTGACCAACTTTTATCAACATTGCCTAATGCTAGAAAACTTAAACTGATGCCAAAAAAAACTATCATTAGAGTCAGCTTCCTACCGTATTTATCACTTAGATAGCCTCCACATGGTCGAGCGAATAAATTGATAAATGGATATACGCCCGCTAACAGTGCAGCGGTAATTTTAGGCAGTTCAAACCAATCAACATAAAACATTGCCAATATAGAAACAACTGCCAATTCAGTACCAAAAGTAACCAAGTATGCCCAATCAAGAATGGCAACTTGCTTAAATTTATATTGATGTTGCCTTGGTACGCCCTGAGCTAAATGTTGGGCATTAATATGCCATGTTTTAAAGACTTGCAATACAAATATTACAGTCAATACACAGTATATAACATCTTCTATCGTTGATGAAATCATTGCCATATTGGCGGGTGACAACTTCCATGTTAGCAATGATAAAGCAAGATATAGGGGGATATTCATTACAATATAGAGTGCTAAGTCTAAATAACTACTCACTTCCATAGCGCCTGATTTTTTTGGCTTGAAATAAGTAGAGCCCTTAGGCGTATTGCTAACATTGAAATAATAAAAAACACCATACAAGATTGCCAAAACACTCGCAATGGTGATGGCGTAACGCCAGCCATTAACATCGCCAAAACTACTTGCAATAAAAGGTAGGCAGAACGCTGCTCCCGCAGAACCAAAATTACCCCAACCGCCATAAATGCCTTGTGCGATACCGGTTTGTTTGGCTGGAAACCATTCGGATATCATGCGAATACCCACCACGAAACCAGCACCAATAAAGCCCGACAAAAATCTCAATAGTGCCAATTGCTCGTATGATTGCATCCAGCTAAATGCGATTGAGATTAAGCCACCTAAAATTAATATGGCTGAAAATAGTATTTTAGGGCCTAACTTGTCAACCAACATTCCCACAATAATTCTTGCTGGGATGGTCATTGCCACATTCAGAATTAGCAATACCTTTGCTTGTTGCTCAGTGAGTGACAAAGCCTCTTGGATAAAGGGCATCATTGGTCCAAGGCCCAACCACACCACAAAGGTCATAAAGAAAGCAAACCAAGTCAGATGTAGAATCCGATATTTGCCCTTAAATGAAAATAGATTTAATTTATCTTCCATAATAGTATCCTTGCATTAAGCTGATTTTCTATGATCTGTTGTTTTCCACGGATTTGGAACAGTCTTAGGCAATGCATTTGCCCATTGCTTAATTTTTTCTGCTGTGCTCAGTTTTGATTGAATATAATCCAAACCAACACGTTCTTCAAAGTGCATGACACGCTCAAGATAATTACCCTCTGTTCGATATAACTGTACAAAGGCTCTCAGGTATTCAATCACTTCATCTTCGGTTTCAAAGAAACGATCTTTTAAGCAAGCTTTTGTTCTAATGCCACAAGCACCAGCTACATGGATTTCATAACCTTTTTCGGTACAAATCACACCAAAATCTTTAATCGTTACTTCAGCACAATTGCGCGGACAACCACTAACACCCATCTTGAACTTATGTGGCATAAAGTGTGACCAAACTGCGTCTTCCATCTTGATAGATAGCCCCATTGAGTCTTGCGTGCCCATCATGCAATGATCGGTGCCCACACAAGATTTACAAGTTCTAGTTGCTTTACCATAAGCGTAACCTGATTCCATACCTGCCGCTGCAATTTCATCCCACATATCGTTTAAATTTTCTTTAGGAATACCTAACAAATCAATGCGTTGCCCTCCTGTCACTTTAACAGTGGGCACTTCATATTTCACGGCAATTTCTGCCAACGATTTAAGTTCTGCTGGTGTTGTCAATCCACCCTGCATTTGTGGAATAATAGAATAAGTACCATCTCTTTGTTTATTAGCGTGCATCATTTCATTGTGTGGACGCTCTACATCATTATGCACATACGCCTCATTAAATTGTGACGACAAATAATAATTAATTGCCGCACCACAGGCTTCACAAGTACTGGTGAAATCTAATGCCAAACGCACTTCATCAATGGTTTTAACGGCATTCAACCCCCTAACATATTCACGCACTTCTGCGGTTGAAAAGCCAGTGCAATCACACAGTGTTTCCTTGCTCACCAATTCTGCACCTGATACAAAACTAAAAATTTGCTTTGCCACTGACCCACAACCACCGCATCCTGTTGCACAACCTGTTTCTTCTTGCATGGCTTCAAAAGTATCACAGCCATCTGTTACTGCATTCACAATATCGCCTTTGGTAACGCCCATGCAACCACATACTTGCTCATCATCTGCCATTTTTTCAACACCCGATGCGCCAGCACTAGACTCGTCAATACCAATATCACCAAATAATAAAGTCTTGCGAATATCGGTAATATCTGTTTCTTTCTTAATTAAATCAAAGTAAAAAAGTCCATCTGTAGAATCACCAAACAATACCGCGCCGACTAATTTATTATCACGAATAGAAAGTCGTTTTCGCGTATTTAATGCATGGTCTTTAGAGCACATAATTTCATCCTCCTCATTGTCAAACTCACCTGCTGAGAAAACATCAACACCTGAAATCTTGAGCTTGGTAGAGATATCTGAGCCTGTATACATATGATGAGACACCTCACACACTTGCTCGGCACACACGCGTGCTTGTTCGAAAAGAGGCGCCACCAAACCATACGACATACCTCGGTGTTTAATACACTCGCCTACTGAATAAATAGCAGGGTCTGAAGTCATCATTGTGTCATTCACAACAATACCTCTGTCTGTTTGCAAACCAATGTGCTTAGCCAAAGTATCATTGGGAACAATACCAACAGACATAACCACCATATCCGTTTCCAGTGTTGTTCCATCTTCAAATGCCAACGATTCAACCTTGTCCTTACCAATAATTTTGGTGGTTATTGCCCCCAATTTAAAATGAATATTTTTTTGCTCCAATACTTTTTGCAATAAATGCCCAGATGAGGCATCTAATTGCATATTCATAATAGAATCCATATTACCAATAACTGTTACTTTAAAGCCCAATTCATTCAACCCATTGGCCGCTTCAAGTCCCAGCAAACCCGTGCCAATAACAGCCACTTTTTTAGATTTTCCAGCCTCTGATTGCATATATTCAACATCGTAAATATCTCTAAATGAAACCACACCCGCTAATTCCTTGCCAGGCAATGGCAGAATAAATGGTGTTGAACCCGTGCAAATCACCAAACGGTCATAATCCAGAGACTCAGAGTCAGTTTTACCAATTTCTGTTACTGACACAGTTTTAGCTTTTCTATTAATAGCTGTTACTTCAAAACCAGGCTTAAAAATAAGATTATTTTGTGCGAAATAAGCCTCATCATGTGTTCTGATTTCATCAAAATCTTTTTCGCCAGCTAAAACTGGAGAAAGCATAATTCTGTTATAGGGCAATACTGTTTCCGCACCAATAATAGTGATTTGATACATAAGCGGGTCTATTTTTAAAACCTCATCTACCACTTTCATAGCACTCATTCCTGAGCCAACTATAACCAATTTTTTCATGATATTTCCTTTTATTTATTTACACAATTTATGCTTTGAACATAAAAAAAGCCAGTTAGAAAAATGTGCATATGACATTTTCTAACTGGCTTCAATGCTCTATGGTTAAATTCAACTTTGAATTGACCAAAAAAAACGCTTATCGTGTTTCATTAAAATAGAAACCCAAATAAACGTCAATGTTTTTTTTGTTGCCCATCATTGGGTAACAGAACGCAGATTATACCAAAAATACAATCGTTGTGTCTATCATTATTTTAAAACTAATATTATAAAACTCCAACAATCTAAGTAATTTTTTAGCGCAAGGTTATCGTAAGCTCAAAACAATTAGACACAAGAGCTTGACTTCTCAGATTACACAAAACCATTTATCAATCTGAATTTTCCTGAGGATTTTGATGCTGTTTAATTCTATCTTGGTCGCTATCCTTAGCCTCGACCCACTTACCGCCCTCTTTACTAACTTCTTTTTTCCAAAAAGGCGCTTGTGTTTTTAGATAATCCATAATAAATTCACAGGCATCAAAGGCATTTTTACGGTGTTTACTGGTGGTAACAACCAATACAATTTGGTCATTAACAGCTAAATCCCCTACTCGGTGAATAATAGTTATATTGCCTATAGACCATTGGTTTCTAGCTTTATCAACAATAGATTGCAAGGCTTTTTCAGTCATTCCAGGATAATGCTCAAGCGTCATTTTTTGAATTGGCGTATCATTCAAATCACGCACTAGACCAACAAAAGATACCACTGCACCGATATTACCATCATTAGCTTGAGCTAAAGCAACTTCAGTTGATAGATCAAAGTCTTTTTCTTGGACAACAATTTTGTTCATGGCCTTTATTATATTGCCATATAGCTGCTATTATTTGGTTTTTTACAGTTAAGTTAATCTAACAACTCGAAGGCATTAATGACGCTTTCGGCGACATCAACAATACGCTTATTTTTATCCATTGCCATCTTACGCAAGGATTGATAAGCCTCATCTTCGCTAATATCCTTACGCCGCATCAACAAACCCTTGGCTTTTTCAACTACTTTACGCTCTGAAAGTTGATTGCGTGTTGCATCTAGCTCATCCTTGAGCGCCTGAAATTCTCTAAATCGAGCCATTGCCACATCAATAATTGGCTGCACGCGATTCTCTTCAAGCCCATCAACAATATAAGCATTCACACCTGATTTAATAGCAGAACTTGCCATCTCAGAATTTGATTCTTCAGCAAACATCACAATCGGCTTTGGCTTAGTTTTATTCACATCGGTTAAATTTGCAAATACTTCCTCATCAGGGATATCAGCATTCACAATCACCACATCTGCATGGGTCATTTCGTTGCTATTTTGCAAATTGGCACTACTGTCCATACGGCAAATCACCTCATGCCCTTTGTCTTGCAAAGCACGACGCAACATTGCCGAACGACCCGTGTTCTCATCAACAAGAATAATTTTAAGTGCTGTATTCATAAACGAACAATTATATAGGACTTAGAATCATCTATTGTGTTTTTGTCTCACTCATAAAAAAACCCCCAAAAGATGGGGGCTAAAATTCATACGAATTTTAAGGGGTCGCTAGAAAGATTTACTAATACTAAACATTGTGTTTTTTTCATTAAGCGTATTATAAGCAGCAGAGTTATCACTATCCTTAACCTTGGCAAAACCCAAGGCATAGTCTAAGCCATCATAGGATTTACCAAGGCTAACCCCATACACCTTATAATCACTACTATCGCCTTTCACTGCTTCAGAATATTTACCAGCAGTTAACGATATATCTATATCATTAATACTAGTACCGTAACTGACTTCAATATAATCACCTACTTCAAGAGTTTTCTTACCACTACCTTTATAATAAGTTAAACCAAAATCACCATAAGACGCACCAACATAGGCTTCATCAAAGTTTAAACGATTGCCAGTAGCATCTTTTGAATAACGATAGGTGATGTAACCAACTTCATAACCAATATCCCCTACCTCACCTGAATAAGATCCATAATAATCAAACTCAGATCCATCTGCAATATTAGAACCCCAAATCCCTAATGCAAAGCCGTTGCCCGCATCCCAATCAAGCCCACCTTGGATGGTTTTCTTATCATCAGATTGAGTCTTACCACGCCACACATAATCATTGGCAATAGTTATATTAGCACTAACTGCTGATTGTTTTTCTTCTTCAGTAGCAAATGACACTGAGCTAAAAGTTGAACTTAGACATAATGCCAATAATAGTTTTTTTGTATTGTTTTTCATTTTTATTTCCTTAATTTATATATTTTTAATAATGCCAAAAACAAAATGCTTTTGACTGGTTTTATTATTTAATCGTAAACTCTGGATAAGCGTGCAATCCACACTCTGAAACATCCACGCCTTCGGCTTCTTCTTGCTCTGAAACTCGAACACCCATCACAGCTTTAATCACCAACCAAAGTGCCAGTGATGCACCGAATACCCAAACAAAGATTGTTAAAGCACCGAGTAACTGCCCTGTGAAAGACGCATCTGTATTGGTTAATGGCACTGCTAATAAACCCCATATTCCAACAACACCGTGCACAGAAATCGCACCGACTGGGTCATCAATCTTAAATACTTTGTCTAAAATTGAAATTGAGAATACCACCAAAATACCACCAACACCACCAATTAAAGCTGCACCCAAAGCACTTGGTGTGTCAGGTCCTGCAGTAATAGCAACCAAACCTGCTAATGCACCATTAAGTGCCATCGTTAGGTCAGCCTTACCCCATAGTAGTTTCACTAACAAAAGTGCAGTAATCACGCCGCCAGCTGCAGCTGCGTTAGTATTTAAAAACACCATCGCAACAGCATTGGCACTTTCTTTGCTTGCCAAAGCTAATACTGAACCACCATTAAAACCAAACCAGCCCATCCATAAAATAAATGTACCCAGTGTAGCAAGTGGCATATTTGCACCCATAATTGCATTTGATGAACCATCTTTATTGTATTTTCCACGACGAGCGCCTAAGACTAGCACGCCTGCTAAAGCCGCTGCTGCGCCAGCCATATGCACAATGCCTGAGCCTGCGAAGTCCGCAAAGCCGTAATCAGCCAATTTAAATAATCCAAATACTGCCTCGCCACCCCAAGTCCAAGCGCCCTCTAATGGGTAAATAACGGCAGTAAACACCAATGCAAAGGCAAAGAATGAAAACAATTTCATTCGCTCAGCTACTGCACCAGAAACAATTGACATCGCTGTTGCGACAAATACAACTTGAAAGAAAAAATCTGCTGCATTTGAGTATGTATCACCTTGTCCACTAATACCGTCCAACATAACGCCACCACCGTACATTAAATCATAGCCATAGACCATATAAGTCGTGCAAGCAATCGCAAACAAACCGATATTCTTAGTTAAGATTTCAGTGGTATTCTTAGCTCTAACCATCCCTGCTTCTAACATTGAGAAGCCTGCTGCCATCCACATTACTAATGCACCCATCACTAAAAAGTAAAAAGTATCAATGGCAAATTGCATTTCTAAAATTGTATTTTCCATTATTGCCTCCTAAAGTGCATCTGTATCGGTTTCACCCGTTCTAACACGAACAACTTTTTCCAGATTATTAACAAAAATCTTACCATCACCAATTTTTCCTTCACCATCAGATTTCGCTGCTGTACTTATGACTCCAATCACACTGTCAACCTGGTCTGCACCAATCGCAATCTCTAACTTAACTTTTGGCAAAAAATCTACCGTATATTCAGCACCACGATAAAGTTCTGTGTGTCCTTTTTGACGCCCAAAACCTTTAACCTCTGTGGCTGTAATCCCTGAAATACCTATTTCATGTAGAGCTTCTCTAACTTCATCAAGCTTAAAGGGCTTGATAATTGCTGTGACCATTTTCATTTAAGTTTCTCCGTTCAACACTTTTATAATCTTATAAACAAAAAAAGCCAGCAGTCACATCCGCATAAAACTATGCAAATTCAACTACTGGCTTCTATACCTTTTTTCCAGTTCTACCTTGAAACTGGCGAAAAAAAACGCTTACTTAAACTCCTTAATTATAAAAAAGTCCAAATAAACGCCGATGTTCTGTGCCAAATTCCACCTTTGGAATCAACTGCTGTAGATTATATACTAAAAAATTCTACTACACAAGGTTTTTTCAAAAATATTTCTCTACTACTCATACAATTCAAACGCCTTTAGCAATCAATTATATTATTTGAGACTTTTGCATAACTCATAATTCTCCACCCTAATTTCAATTTTTAGATTTTTTCAAAAATATTTTCAAAACTACCTGTATTTTTTCATAAAGTCCAAAAAAAACCTTATTTTCCCAGCTGTTTATTGCTTTATTTCCCTATTTTTAGTCCTCTCCCACTCATTGGGCGTAACAATCCCCTAGACTTCGCATTTGTTTAAAAATATTCATCCCAGTTTTAAGATTGTAACTCATAACAATAAGTTGCGCTCTAGTTTTGTTTCTTTCTAATCCAAGGTATCTTGCCTTGGCTAATCCATGATGTTGTTTGAGTAAGCCAAAAGTGCGTTCAACAATATAGCGAATGGATGATCGTTGTTTATTCTCTTGTTTTTGCCTGTCTGTAAGTGGTGTATTTCTGTAAGCCCTGTGTAGAACTTTGTTATTTTGTTTACCAAGTTTTTCATCGTTTTTCTTGTTAGCATAAGCACTATCGGCATAAACTTCACCA
>NZ_UEXF01000073.1:52196-154559 GCF_900127505.1 thiotrophic endosymbiont of Bathymodiolus puteoserpentis (Logatchev)
TCCTTATCTACAAAAATATCTTTAAGAGATTGACATATCTTTGCTCTGATACTAAATTCAATATCATGTTCAAAGCAATAATCAATAATACTGGCTTGATAGCCTGCTGCGTCTATTCTAAGTTTTTTGATGTTAGTGCCTTTAGGTAATGCGTCTTGAGAGATTTTGATAAAGTCAAGGTTGTCTTTTGCTGGTGATACATTACCCGCCCTAAAGTTAGTGGCAACAATCTGCCCTGTTTGGGCGATATGTCCTATTATTGGCATATAGCCCTTGTGTTTCTTATAAGTCCACTGAGCATCAGCTTTATTGGCAATGACTTCACTGGCATCAATATCAAGGGTGATGTTTTTGCAATGATTAAGCGTGGCTTTAAGCACAGTTTTATTGACCTTTTGTAAGGCTTTGATTCCTTGGTTGTCTTCACCTAAACGCCGAAGCCAAATGCCAATAGCCTGTGGGGTTGGCACGCTTTGATTGGTGATTAAGCGTAGCGCCTTGTCTTTGGCAATGTGGGTAGTATCATCTAAGCACTGACCACCTTCATGTTGACTTAATATCAAGGTATTGATAAAAGTGGAGGCTTTGAGTGCACAATTGCTACCAAGGGCTGGGAAGTGTTGATCAATGGTATTAGACAAACTCAATGTGTTAATGGTATGTGCAGTAGCAAGTAATCCAATGCGAGCGGTTAAAAGTTCGTTGGTAGAGGACAGTTTGTAGTTTAAAATTTTCATAAACGCAGTAAGGTTTGGTTGTGTATAAAAGGGATGTGGTTGTCTTTTGTGTTTTCACCCAATGGGTGAAGCGGTTTTTTGGTTGAAATCATTATACCAGTTGGGGTTTGTGTGTTTTTTTGATTTCTATTTTTGGATTAGGGAAATAAAGAAAACGCAGCAAAAGTGTTTCAATTGCTGATTACTTAGGCTATGATGTGCTGGTGGTTAATTATTTAACAGGTGAATCCATAAATGGTAGGTATCAAGGATGTTTGGGTTCTCTTAAAACGAGACTATCATGACATTTTCCATCACTTCTCAGATAATATCTACATTGAGCGCTTCTGGCAAAGATCTATCTAAATACACACCAGTCTATTGGTGGATTAATCACTAATGTAGATGACTATATTGATTTTTACAACNATTTAACAGGTGAATCCATAAATGGTAGGTATCAAGGATGTTTGGGTTCTCTTAAAACGAGACTATCATGACATTTTCCATCACTTCTCAGATAATATCTACATTGAGCGCTTCTGGCAAAGATCTATCTAAATACACACCAGTCTATTGGTGGATTAATCACTAATGTAGATGACTATATTGATTTTTACAACTACAGAAGATTCCATCAGGCCCTAGATTGTTTTATAATGTCTAGTTTGTTTATCTTGTTATTTTTTTGCTATGAATAATCAACAAATTGATTGCGGATGCGATACAACACCACAACCTCTACTTTCTATTGATGAGGCTTTAGAATTGTTGATTAATTCTGTTCAAATTACCAATAGCACTCAGTTGTTAGAACTTCACAATGCATTAAATAAAATTCTAGCTGTTGATGTGCAAGCTAGTATTTGTGTCCCTGGTTTTGACAATTCTGCCATGGATGGTTACGCCATTAATCTTCAAGAAGAACAAATAAATATATCAGGTGGAACGACATTTAAAATCACCGACCGTATTCCTGCAGGCAGCACTGGAAATACACTAGCATCAGGTTGTGCGGCACGACTATTTACGGGTGCACCTATACCAAAAGGCGCCAATACAGTGGTTATGCAAGAAGAATGTGAGTTGATTGAAAACGAATCAAGAATTGAAATTTATCAACCTATTACGCTCAATGAAAATATTAGACCAATGGGCAATGATATTCAATCTGGTGATGTTATTTTATCCAGAGGAAAACAACTGCAACCACAAGACATTGCATTAGCAGCTTCTGTGGGTGTAGGAAAGCTCAAAGTATTTAATAAAATTAAAGTAGGTGTGTTTTTCACAGGCGATGAGCTCATTGAACCTGGAAAATCCCTAAAACAGGGGCAAATTTTTAACTCTAATCGTTATGCACTAGTGGCATTATTAGATAAGCTTGATTGCGAAGTGATTAATTTAGGTAGTATTAAAGATACACTTGGTGCCACTTGTCAAGCACTAGAAAAACTAAAATCTAGTTGTGATTTAATCATAACCACGGGTGGTGTTTCTGTTGGTGAAGAGGACCATGTTAAGCCTGCTGTAGAAAAATTAGGCCAACTAGATTTATGGCGCATTAAAATGAAGCCAGGCAAACCTTTAGCTTTTGGTAGTATTGGCAATTGTGCCTTTATTGGTTTGCCTGGTAATCCAGTCTCAGTGATGGTAACTTTTTTACTTCTTGCCCGACCTTTTATCAAAAAGATGCAAGGTGCAAGTAATTATTTGAATACTACCTTTAAGGTTGCAGCAAATTTTGATTGGCATAAAGCTAAACTTAGGCGTGAGTTTGTGCGCGTACGCCTTGACCGTACAGTTATTCCTATGCAGGTCAATCAATACCCAAAACAAGGATCAGATGTTTTAAGTTCTATGGTTTGGGCAGATGGACTGGTCGAAATACCAGAAAAAAGAACTTTTAAACAGGGTGAAATTTTAAATTTTTATCCACTCAATGAGATGATGCTATGAACAAATTAACCCATGTAAATAACAAAGGTGAAGCCAATATGGTGGATGTATCCGATAAAGACAACACCACGCGTATTGCTAAAGCAAGCGCTAAAGTGTTAATGAAATCAGAGACCTTGCAAAAAATTAAAGATAATGATTTTAAAAAAGGAGATGTGCTATCAGTTGCAAGAATTGCTGGCATTATGGCAGCGAAGCAAACCCACCATCTTATTCCAATGTGTCACAGCCTTAACCTTTCAAAAATTAGTGTAGATTTTGAATTCATTGAAAATGGTGTTCAAATTACCACACTGGCTAAGCTAAACGCTCAAACGGGTGTAGAAATGGAAGCACTAACTGCCGCAAGTGTTGCAGCACTTACGATTTATGATATGTGCAAAGCGCTAGAGCGCTTTATCAAAATTACAGACATCCAGTTATTGGAAAAAGAAGGTGGTAAATCCGGTCATTGGACAAGCGATACACAAGCGGCCCTCCCTCTGTGAAAAAACTTAAAAATGCCTAAATTAATTGACAAATTTGGTAGAGAGATTACCTATTTAAGGCTCTCGGTTACTGAGCATTGTAATTACCGATGTTTTTATTGCCGTGATGATGAGCATGTGCCAAATTGCAAACGAGAGGATATTTTAAGTTACGAAGACATTGAAAGGATTGTTCAGATTTTTGCCGAATTAGGGGTCACTAAAGTCCGATTAACAGGTGGAGAACCTTTGTTACGAAGAGGTATTGTTAAAATTGCCAGACTCATCAGTCATGTTGATGGTATTGACGACCTGCCTTTATCTACTAATGCACATTTGTTAGAAAAATTTGCTAAAAAATTGCATCAAAATGGGGTTAACAGGGTGAATATTTCTATTGATTCACTCATCCCTGAAAGGTTTAAAAAAATTACCCGTGGTGGTGATGTAACCGAAGTTATTAAAGGCATTGATGCTGCCATACAAGCAGACATGAATCCAGTCAAAATTAATGTGGTGGCAATGCGTGGTGTGAATGATGATGAAATTGAATCAATGGTTGATTTTGCCATTACCAAAGGTATTGATGTGCGTTTTATTGAAACTATGCCAATTGGATCAGTAGGTATAGAAGCGCTTGAACAGCATATTAGCGAAAAAGATATTTTTGCTAAACTCAATAAACATCTTGGTAGTAGATTAAACCCTATTAACGCTAGCAGAACAGATGGTCCTGCACATAATTTTAAAATTAAAGGTACAAATTCTACCGTGGGTATTATTAGTGCTGTATCTAACCATTTTTGCCAAACTTGTAATCGTGTTAGGTTGACTGCTAAGGGGGATTTAATTTTATGTTTAGGTCAAGAAGATGCAATCTCATTAAAAGATGCAGTGCGTTCAGATTTAACCAATGATGAAATTAAGAATATGATTGTCAATACAATCCATAAAAAACCTGAAAAGCACGAATTTAACACTGTTGTTGATAATATTAGCAACCAACAAATGGTGGAAATTGGTGGATAAATATTTAAGTTGGACTAACAAATGAAGATTTATTATTTTGCTTCGCTTAAAGAAGCTTTAAAAATTCCCAGTGAAGAAATAATATTGAACGCTGATATTACAGTAGCGCAATTAAGAAAAAAATTGGTTGACAAGCACGGTGAATACCATTTTCCAGACAATATTCTTTGTGCGGTTAATCAAGAAATTGCCAATGATGATATTGTTATCGATGAAGCAGATGAAGTGGCTTTTTATCCGCCCGTAACAGGAGGGTAAATCAGCGATTTAGTGGATTATAAATAATCTTCAAATGGATTTTTATCTCTAAAACTACCCACTGCAATAGCGACGACAAGCAATATTAAAGAATTGAAGAAAATAGGCATAATAACAAATACATAGCCTAACTGATGTATTGCTTCGCCACCAATAATAGCGGTTACTGCTGTTGCGCCACCAGGTGGGTGCATACATTTTAAAAAGTGCATAGCAACAAATGCTAGTGGAATAGCAATTGAGGTTGCCAATAGGGCGTTAGTAATCAAATAAAAACAACTAACGCCAACAATAGCAGAAACGCCGTGCCCAACAATTAAGTTTAGCGGGTGAGAAGTTGCAGCATGTGGTGCGCCAAATATTAATATTGCTGAGGCACCTGCTGAAGCAATAATTAAGGGGGAATTAGCACTTTGTAGAATAACATTGGAAAAAAATCCAGTTGCAATAACAGCTATAAATACTCCAATCGCTGAAATTAATAATTCTTTATTATTCACCACCCTCCCCCTTAGTAGTTTAACAATCTATATGTTGTTTTAACCTGTACTCCAGCCTCTTGGGCGTCTCATTCCAGCAATCTTACAAGTTTGCTTGACATAGCCGTAAGGAAACATTTTAAATAATTTAGTTTTTGCTACTTTTTTATCAACCCCCAAATCAACCCCCATTTGTTTCGCTGTATGTCGAACATCAGGTGCTGCTCCGTGCTCATTGTAGTAAACCCTCATAAAGTCAAATATAGGCCAATACTCATCAGTTAGTGTTATATTTTCTGATTTGGCTAACTCTAAGGCTACCTCTTTATCCCAGTTTTCTGGGTGAACCAAATAGCCTTCAGCGTCTAGTTCTATTTCTTTATTATTAATATTCATAATAGTATAAATTTTATTGTATTTTTATATTCATCGCACTAGGGTCTTTAAAATCAAATCCTTTTATATCTGCATCAGCAGCAAGCACATTAATATATTCCTTAATACCAGAAGTGCTAGATTGGTTCTGCAAATACTCTCTAATGTGCTCTTCTACCATTATAAATGACAAAATTTCATTTCGCTCCTTATCTAAAAATTTAACTTTATTGTTGTCATAATAACGCTGACAAGACTCTATACTCGCTATAGGAATGATGACATTATCACTGATCAACTGGTTAATCTTTTCTTCTTCATTAGCATCATTTTTTTTAATACCAGCTTCTTGTAGTAATAACTGCTGAACCACCAAGGCTTGCGCTGCTTTAAAAATAACCTCTTCTATATTTGAAGCATCTGTTTGATATTGCATTTCTTGAAATACATCATCATCGCTAATTTCTACATCATTAATTTTAATAGGCATAAGTAGCTACCTTTTTCTAACTATCTGGTAATTTGTGCGTGTTAGATATTGTACTGGCACACTCCAGATATGCACCAACCTGGTAAATGGAAAAATAACAAAAAGTGTCATGCCTAATACTAAATGCAATTTAAATACCCAAGCCTCAGCTACAATAAAATCAGCAGCACCCGTTCTAAATGTTACAACATGTTGCGCCCAATTTGCTAAGGCAATCATTGAGCTACCATCTAAATGTTGTGCTGAATAAGGAATAGTTAATAAACCTAATAATAATTGTGCGAATAAAAAAAGCAGGATGAAAGTATCGCTAAATTTAGAGGTTTTACTAATACGCTTATCAAACAAACGCCTGTTTAATAAAATCAATATGCCAATCAAGCACATTGTGCCAAAAATACCACCAGCAGTCATTGCCATTATTTGCTTAGTACCAGCACTCATAAATGGGTGATACACCCATTCTGGGGTTAATAAACCAACAAAGTGACCAAAAAATAGTAGAATAATGCCAATATGGAATAAATTACTGCCTAATAACATACCTTTTTTTCGTAGTAGTTGTGACGAGTCTGCTTTCCAAGTATATTGGTCCCTGTCATAACGCAATGCACTACCAGCAATAAATATTGTCATCGCAATATAAGGATAGTAACCGAAAAAAAACTGTTCTAAAAAAGTATTCATAATATATCTCCTAGTGTGTTAGTGTAGCACTGGTCTCACAAGTGCCACATTCTGATGATTCTCCGCCAAAGGCTTCTTGCTCTTGCCATAACTCATCTAATTCTTCTAGTGTTTCTGGCTCTTTGGGGCTATTTTGTATTGCTTCTGCTACTTTAAATTTATTTACTTTAGCATTAGATAACGCCTCTAATGCAGAAAAAATAACATGGTAAGGTGATTCATTTTTTTTCAGTTGACCACCAATTAAAGCAATAATATCAATCGTATCACCTAATGACTCTATGGCTTCTTTATCATCGCATAAAGATAAATACTCTAAAAACACAGGCAAATAATCAGGTAATTCCTTCTTACCAACAAACAAATTTTTCCTTGCATACATCTGTGCTAAATCAACCATAGCAGGTCCACGGTCGCGTGATTCGCCATGAATATGCTCAAATAAATTTAAACAATGTGCACGACTTCTGTCAAAAGTTGATACAAAGCGTTCTTGTAATTCTAAGAAATCTTTATTTTTGTAATCTTCTATAAAAGACAATAATTCTTTTAAAGTTTTTTTAGATAATAAAGATTCCTGTTTTAAAGCCTCAGCCAACTCATCAATATTTTTATAGACATTGATATCTGGATAAGACAGCAAAACAGCTAAAACTTTAAGTGTTTTCATGGAACTTTCCCATTCATAGTGTTGGCATGTGTTTTTCCACCAAACAAAGTGGCTGTAGTAGAGCCCTCAGAACAACCATTACCAAAGCTAAATCCACAAGAAGAACGAATATCAAAAGCAATTTCATTATCAAAAGGTGTCTCACCCGCATATTCCTTGTGGTTAGTGGGGATAACGAATCTATCTTCATAAGCAGCAAGCGCCATAGTTCTATACATATCATTAACCATATCTTCTGTTAAACCCACTTCATCCAACACTTCTGTCAGGACAACATTATCAACACGTTTTGCGCGCATAAAATTACGCATTGCAATCATACGCTTTAATGCAAAAATAATAGGCTCATCATCGCCTGCAGTCAACATATTGGCTAAATAGCGAATTGGAATACGTAATTCTTCAACATTCGGAATAGGGCCTCGATGGTCAATCACACCTTTTTCAACCGCATTTTGAATTGGCGATAAAGGTGGCACATACCAAACCATAGGCAATGTTCTATATTCAGGATGTAATGGGAATGCCACCTTCCAGTCAATTGCCATTTTATAAACTGGAGAG
Organism: thiotrophic endosymbiont of Bathymodiolus puteoserpentis (Logatchev); assembly: GCF_900127505.1. Taxonomy (NCBI): domain Bacteria; kingdom Pseudomonadati; phylum Pseudomonadota; class Gammaproteobacteria; species thiotrophic endosymbiont of Bathymodiolus puteoserpentis (Logatchev). Next base: position 59,891 of record NZ_UEXF01000073.1, read on the forward strand.
TTTTTAGCCGCTTCAATCCAACTCTCAGGCACACCATCTTTTTTAGCTTGTGCTTGTACAGCTTCATCATTTGGGTCTAAGAAAATTTTTAATTGAGCCTCATATAGATCTTTCTCATCGTTCATATTTGCCATTTCTTCAATTTTGTCCGCATCATAAAGAATAACACCCAATGAACGAATTCTGCCAACACAGGTTTCAGAACAAACAGTTGGCTCTCCAGATTCTATTCTTGGGTAACAGAATGTGCATTTTTCTGATTTTCCAGATTGCCAGTTGTAATAGATTTTTTTATAAGGACAAGCGCTCACGCACATTCTCCAACCACGACATTTGTCTTGGTCAATTAAAACAATACCGTCTTCTTCGCGTTTATAGATAGCACCAGATGGACATGCTGCCACACAAGCCGGATTAAGACAATGCTCGCATAGGCGTGGCAAATACATCATAAATGTATTCTCAAATTGTCCATAAATCTCTTTTTCTATGGTTTTAAAGTTGTAATCTTTTGAGCGTTTTTCAAATTCACCACCCAGAATTTCCTCCCAGTTAGGTCCCCATTCTGGTTTTTCCATAACTTCTCCAGTAATCATAGAATGTGGTCTTGCTACCGGTGGCGTTGGCATTTCAGGTGCATTTTGTAGGTGTGCATAATTAAAGGTAAATGGCTCGTAATAATCATCAATTTCAGGTAAATCAGGATTGGCAAATATTTTTGCTAGCAATCTAAATTTACCGCCAATCTTAGGCTGTAATTTACCATTTTTAGAAACCCAGCCACCATTCCATTTATCTTGATTTTCCCAATCAACAGGATAGCCAATGCCAGGTTTTGTTTCTACATTATTAAACCAAGCATATTCCACACCTTGACGTGAAGTCCATACATTTTTACAAGTGACTGAACATGTATGACAACCAATACATTTGTCCAGATTTAGAACCATTCCTATTTGCGCTCTTATTTTCATAATTGACCTCCTGTTACTGGTTCATCTTTCCAGTCTACTTTATCCATTTTTCGTACAACAACAAACTCATCACGATTAGAGCCTACGGTGCCGTAATAGTTAAATCCATAAGACAATTGCGCATAACCACCAATCATATGTGTTGGCTTAGTGATGGCTCTGGTGACTGAATTATGAATACCCCCTCTAAAACCTGATTTTTCTGCCACTGGTGTGGTGGTAATTTTTTCTTGAGCGTGATACATCATTGACATGCCTTCTGGCACTCTTTGTGATACAACTGCTCTAGCAGCAATTGTGCCATTCACATTGTACAGTTCAATCCAATCATTATCCTCTACACCAATTTTCTTGGCGTCAATCTCACTTATCCATACTACTGGACCACCACGATTAAGAGTAAGCATCAATAAATTATCAGAATAAGTTGAGTGAATGCCCCATTTTTGGTGTGGTGTAATCCAATTCAAAACAACTTGAGAGCGTCCATCGTTATTCTCATTGATAATAGGTGCAATTGTTTTGGTATTAATAGGCGGCTTGTAAGTACATAAATTCTCACCAAAATCTACCATCCATTTGTGGTCTTGGTAGAATTGTTGTCTACCTGTAAGTGTTCTCCAAGGAATATATTCGTGCACATTTGTGTACCCTGCATTGTAACTCACATGCTCATCTTCAAGTCCTGACCAAGTCGGTGATGAGATGATTTTTCTAGGCTGTGCCTGCACATCTCTAAATCTAATCTTTTCATCTTCTTTTGGTTTTGCTAGATGTGTATGGTCTCTACCTGTTATTTTTCCTAGTGCCTCCCAAGCTTTAACGGCCACTTGCCCGTTGGTTTCTGGTGCAAGAGATAAAATAACTTCGGTTGCATCAATATCAGTTTCGATTTTAGGTAGCCCCTTAGAGACGCCCTCCTCTCTAACAACACGATTTAAATCAGCAAGCAAGGACACTTCATCTTCGGTGTTCCAGGCAATACCCTTACCACCATTACCTATCTTAGACATTAATGGACCGAGTGAAGTAAACTTCTTATAGGTATCCGGATAATTTCTTTCAACCTCAATAAAGTTTGGCATAGTCTTACCAGGAATTGCTTCACATTCGTCATCAAACCAAGCTTTAACATCCGTTGCTTGTGCCATCTCTGCTGGCGTATCATGCAAAATAGGCAAGGCAACCACATCTTTTTCTTTGCCTAAATGCCCTGGGCAAAGTTCTGAGAATTTCTTGGCTAAGCCTTTATAAATATCCCAATCACTTCTTGATTCCCAAGCAGGATCCACTGCTTTAGAGAGTGGATGGATAAAGGGGTGCATATCTGAGGTATTTAAGTCGTTCTTTTCATACCATGTCGCTGATGGCAGAACAATATCTGAATACAAACAGGTGGTTGACATTCTAAAGTCTAGCGTTACAAATAAATCAACCTTACCTTCTGCGCCATCACGCCATTTAACCTCAGAGGGTTTTTTATCTGTTTCATTGCCTAATACTGCATTTTGCGTACCCAGTAAATGCTTTAATAAATACTCATGTCCTTTACCACTAGAGCCTAATAAATTAGAGCGCCAAATAAACATATTATGAGGGAAGTTTTTTGGATTATCAGGGTCCTCACAAGAGAACTTAAGCTCCTTAGATTTAAGTTGCTTAACAATATAATCTTTAACATCCATGCCTGCTTTTTCCGCTTGCTTGGTAATTTCTAATGGATTTTCTTCAAATTGTGGCGCTGAAGGCAACCAACCCATTTTTTCACTACGAACATTACAATCTATCATGGAATAATTACCCCATTCTTTCTTGTCAGCCAGTGGCGATAAAATATCATCAACCTCAAGTTTCTCGTAGCGCCATTGGCTAGAGTGATTATAAAAGAAGGAAGTTCCGTTCATATGGCGAGGTGGCCGATGCCAATCCAAGCCAAATGCTAAGGGTTGCCATCCTGTTTGTGGACGAAGTTTTTCTTGCCCCACATAATGTGCCCAGCCACCGCCAGATTTACCGATACAACCACACATCATCAACATATTGATAATGCCACGATAAATCATATCCATGTGATACCAATGATTAACAGCAGCACCTAAAATAACCATTGATTTACCTTGCGTTTTATCCGCATTTTCTGAGAATTCTCTAGCAATACGAATGGTTTGCTCACGCGGAACACCTGTCACCTTTTCATTCCATGCTGGCGTATAAGGCACATTATCATCAAATGAAATCGCAACATTATCACCGCCCAACCCTTGGTCAACACTATAATTTGCCATCATTAAGTCAAATACTGTTGCCACTTTAACTTCTGATCCATCAGATAATTTAAACTTCTTAATTGGCACATTTCTCATCAAAATAGAATCATGCTCTGTACTGGTAAATATTTCTTGCTCATGCTCTTGATTGTTAAAATACGGGAAACCAACAGAGACAATTTCATCATTATCATCTTTAAGTGTGGTTTTCGGATCAATATCTACACCATTCATGGCGTTTTTATTTTCAATATTCCACTTTCCAGAGCCGTCCCATCTAGAACCAATTGTTCCCGTTGGCACAACCATTTTATTGGTAGTACTATCAATCAATAGTGGCTTCCATTCGGTATTATTTTTTTCACCTAAGCTATCATCAATATCTGAAGCTCTCAGTGTTCTGCCAGCTGCAAGCACACCTTGTTTTTCTTCTAACATGACCAAGAATGGCATATCCGTATATTGCTTGATATAGCTGGTAAAGTATTCACTCTTATTGTTAAGGTGATACTCTTTTAAAATAACATGACCCATTGTCATTGCCAAAGCAGCATCTGTGCCTTGAGTTGGACTCATCCACTCATCAGAAAGCTTGGCGACCTCACTAAAGTCTGGTGTTACTGCAATTGTTTTAGTGCCGTTATAACGCGTTTCTGTAAAGAAGTGTGCATCTGGTGTACGGGTTTGAGGCACATTAGAACCCCACGCCATAATGTAAGAAGAGTTATACCAGTCAGCACTCTCTGGTACATCAGTTTGTTCGCCCCAAGTTTGCGGAGATGATGGTGGCAGGTCGCAATACCAATCGTAGAAACTTAAACAAGTGCCACCAATGAGTGATAAATAACGAGAACCTGCTGCATAAGACACCATTGACATCGCAGGAATTGGAGAAAAACCAACCACCCTATCTGGACCATAAGTTTTTGCAGTATAGATATTAGAGGCTGCAATAATTTCATTAACTTCATCCCAGTCAGCACGAATCATGCCACCTAATCCACGAACTTTCTTGTATTCCTGCGATTTTTCTTTATCCTCCATAATAGACTTCCAGGCATTAACTGGGTCACTGTGTTGTTCTTTAGCGCTACGCCAAATGCGCAATAATCTAGAACGAATTAAAGGATATTTAAGACGAGTAGCACTGTACAGATACCACGAATAGGTTGCACCTCTTTGGCAGCCTCTAGGCTCATGGTCTGGCAAATCTGGACGTGTTCGCGGATAATTCGTTTGCTGCGTTTCCCAAGTTACCAATCCATTTTTTACATAAATTTTCCAACTACATGAACCTGTGCAATTTACACCATGGGTTGAACGCACAACTTTATCATGTGCCCAGCGATTACGATAAGCTCTTTCCCAATCCCTATTCTCATGCACTAACTTACCATGTCCATCAGAAAACTCTTCAGGTTTTGTCTTGGTAAAAAAAGATACTCTATCTAATAAATGACTCATTTTCTCTCTCCTATAAATTGCTTTTTATTAACTAACCTATAAAATTATGGGTTGTGGAATTCAGCATTCTTACGCAAATAAAACCACCAATTAATAACCATACATATACCGTAAAATACTGCAAAACCATACAGTGCATTTTCAGGTGTTGTTAGTTTAATTTGCTCACCAAATACTTTAGGAATGATGAATGCACCATAAGCGGCTACTGCAGATGTCCAACCTAGAACTGGACCAGCCTGCTCTTTGTTAAACACTTGAGAAATTGTTCTAAAAGTAGAGCCGTTACCTAAACCTGTCATTGCGAATAACACCACAAATAATATTAAAAATGGCCAGAAGAATTCTTCTGGTGTTGCACTGGCATAAGCTTGCTTCATAAAGTAAGCAACACCTAATGCGGATAACACCATCACACCAGAGATGATCTGTGTTACCTTTGCACCGCCAATCTTATCGGCAATCATGCCACCAAGAGGTCTAATAAGCGCACCAACAAAAGCACCCATCCAAGCGTAAGTGAGCGCTGAAGGTCCATTCGGATTGACAGCATTATGCGTCATAACACCATCAACCATAATATGTTGAAAACCAAAAATAACTTTGATAGATAAAGCTAGCGTCGCAGCATAGCCAATAAAAGATCCAAATGTCATTACATAAATAATCGTCATCGCCCAAGTATGCTTGTTTTCAAAAATTTTATATTGACGCTTTAAACCTTCTTTATAATCAACACCTAAAGGTAAAAACTTTAATAAAAACACTGTTAAGGCAATAATAATAGGCAATGCCACCCATTTACTTACCATTAGTCCAGAACCATAAGCGACTTCAGGCAACATTAACCACAAACCAAAAGCCGCAGTTGCGAGACCTAAAATTAACATCACAATAATTTTAATAAACGCACCTAAAGTTGATCCAATCTTAGGAGAAACATGCTCCTCGGTAATATTATTCATACCTAACCAAGAGGCAATAGCAAGTGGAATTAAAATAATCAACCAAACATAACCTGCATTTTGCAAATAGGTATCAGTGCCGGCAGAAATCTTGCCAATCAAAGTACCTGAGGAGATTTGCAATTCTGTTGGATTACCCAACACTGCAAGGGTCATCACTAATGGAATCACAATTTGCATAGTGGTTACACCGAAGTTACCTAAACCAGCATTCATACCTAACGAATAACCTTGAATTTTCTTTGGAAAAAAGAATGAAATATTAGACATTGAAGAGGCAAAATTACCACCACCAAAACCAGATAATAAAGCTAAAACTTGGAATGTCCAAAATGGTGTATCAGGGTTTGATAAAGCCATACCTAAACCCAGTGCTGGCAATATCAAAAGTGAAGTGGTCAAGAAAATGGTGTTTCTACCACCTGCTAAACGAATAAAGAAGGTTGATGGAATCCTTAAAGTGGCACCAGACAAACCTGCAATCGCCGCTAAAGTAAATAGCTGAGATTTATCAAAACCACCGTAACCCGTATTTAACATTTGCACCGTGATAATGCCCCACATTAACCATACAGCAAAACCTGATAATAAACTTGGAATAGATATCCATAAATTACGATTGGCAATTGCCTTGCCTGTGCTTTCCCACTCAGATGAATCATCTGGGTTCCAGTTTTTTATATCTTGAGACATCACGGACTCCTTTATTTAAAAATTATTTATTTGATATTGCTGCTGCAATATTTTTTGCCTTTTGTTCTTTGCCAAATGTAAAGTACATCCAAACCAAAGAAACTGCTGTTGCACCATACAACAACATAAATATCACACTATTAATACCTATATAGTCAATCAACATACCAAACATAATAGGCAGTAAGAAGCCGCCCATGCCACCAGCCAAACCAACAATGCCAGAAACTACACCCATATTGTCAGAATATTCATCTGATAAGAATTTAAATACAGATGCCTTGCCAAAACCCCAAGCGATACCAAGCACAAACAAAAAAGTAGTAAACACCCAAACATTTAAGCTTAAATCAAACATTGCTTCGCCTGTGGTTGTTTTAATAACTAAAGAAGTTTGTGGGTAAGATAAGAAAAATAAACAAATCAATGAAGTCCACATCACCCACCAGGTTACTTTATAAGCGCCATATTTATCCGAAAACCATCCACCCAACGCACGAATAACACCTGAAGGCAATACAAAAACTGCCGCTAGCAATGCTGCAGTGGTTAGTTTAAACCCATACTCATTAATGTAATACTTTGTCATCCATAAGGACAGGGCGACAAAACCACCAAATACCAAAGAATAATACTGCATATATTTCCAAAGTTTTGGATCATTCAATGCTTTTAATTGATCTTTCATAGTAACTGTTGAGGCAACTTTATGTTTTGGGTCTTCATAAGTAAACATCCAATACATAATGACAACGACAATCATAGCGACTGCATAAATCTTCGGCACTGCTTGCCAACCATAAGCCACTACCAACGAAGGCGCAATAAACTTAGTTAATGCTGCCCCTGCATTTCCTGCGCCAAAAATACCCATGGCAAAGCCTTGATGTCCTTTGTCAAACCATTTGGCAGTATAAGCGATACCCACTGAAAATGAAGCGCCTGCAATACCCACAAATAGACCTAATACTAAGAATTGCCAATACTGCGTTGCATCGCCAATAAACCACAGCGGAATAATCATGGCAAGTATCAGGATGAAATAAACAATGCGACCGCCAATTCTGTCAGTCAACATACCCACTGGCAATCTAAATAGTGAACCTGTGAGAATAGGGGTAGCCACCAACAAGCCAAATTGAGTTTCTGATAATTGCAATAATTCTTTGATTGGAATACCAATAATTGAGAACATTACCCACACAGCAAAACATGCTGTAAATGCAATAGTATTCGCTGCTAAAACAGAATTGGCTTGCGCAGTTTGACTTTTAATTGTAGAGATACCCATAGTTAATCTTATTTAATTTTTTCTAAGTTTATATTCTATTTGCTTGTTTTTAGATTTAAAATATGCCTTTTTATCAAAAGTGTGATTTATGTCACATAATATTACTTAATCATGCGACAATTACAAATACTTAGCAATACATTTCACGCATTACAAAATGAGCGTGGCTTTGCAATGCTCTACTTACGAGAAAATACAATGCAATCTCGACAAGAGATGTTGGGTTATTTTGCTAAAAGTAATTTGAGTATTAAGCAATTAAAGCTAGACATTGCACAACAAAAAAACATTAATCAGACGGATTTAGAGCAACAAAAGTTAATTCAAACTATTGATAAAAGTTTAAAAAAATTAAAAACCAATCGTTTAGCGTTACTACATTTAAAGCTAAAATCTGGCGCTGTATTTGATTTGTATTCTTATCAGCTTATTTCTCCCATTATCCAATTGATAACGCATTTAATCTTAAAAATCAAAAATACTCATCCTAGTGCAGTTAGTGCTTATTGTTTTTTTCTACAATGGAAGGAAAAAGTTGGTTTGGAGCGCTCCATTATTATGCGTGGCTTTATTGAAGGAAATTCTAGTAAAAACGAATGTATTGAACACATTAAAGTTTTAATTAATGAACAAAAGTATTATAAAAAATCATTCTTATCCTTGGCTACAATTGAGCAAAAAAGTTTTATTGATGCCATTTATCAAACGCCTGATATAGATACATTGCACACCATTCACCAACAACTCACTACACAAGGAAAATCAGACATGCTTTCTGAGATGAGTGCTAAAGATTGGTTTGCGCTTATTTCAGAAAAAATAAACAAACTACACAGTATTGAAGAGAAACTACGCCTTACTTTAGAAGGAGATCACCAATTAAGTAAACAAAAAATTAACACGCCTAGCACCTCAGAGCGCTTGGCATACAAAATCACTCTTTTTCAAGATATGCCTATCAACAAAGTGGAACAAATTATTAGCCATTCTAAAATTTATCAAATCCCAAAAAATAAAACGCTTATTTTAGAAAACAATTCAATAACACACCTGTATATTGTTTTAATGGGTTGGGTTAAAATATTTAAACAAAATAAAATTTTACAAATTATTAGTAATAATGAAACTGTGTTGGAGCACTGTCTGTTTGCACATCAAGTTTTTAACGCAAATGCTAAAACTATTACTGATACATTAATGCTATCTATTCCAATTAATGTACTCAACCATACATTGGAACAATCCTCTAAATTTGCACACAACCTCATGGTTATGAGTGCACAAAAAACCAATACTGCTTTACAAAATCTTCAATCTATTAAACATAAAAACACCGAACAAAGAATGGGGGAGTTTTTTCTAAAATTACTCAATGATAAAAAATGGCAATCTAATACTATCCAATTACCTTATAACAAGTCTCTTATTTCTTCTTATTTGGGCATGAGCAGAGAAGTATTCTCGCGCAACCTGAAACGCCTATCTCTTCAAGGCATCAGTATTACAAAAAATACTATTACCATGACCGATAAAGAAAAATTATGTAAATATTGCCATTTTGATACCAATAATCAATGTTATAATTTTCAACATAATCAATGCTATCGTGATGAACAAAACAAAAATTAAAATCGGATTTATTACCATTTCAGACCGTGCTGCTCGTGGTGAGTACAAAGATATTGGCGGTCCTGCTATGCAAACTTGGATTCAACAGGCAGTATTATCACCTTACAAAGTTGAGTCTATTATTATTGAAGATGATCAGGCTTTGATTGAGCAGACCATGATAGATTTTGCAGACAATAAAAACTGCAATCTTATTCTTACTACTGGTGGCACTGGGCCTACGACTCGTGATGTTACGCCTGAAGCCACGCACACTGTTTGTGAAAGAATTTTTGATGGCTTTGCACAACAGATGCGCACTGTTAGCTTAAGGACTGTTCCAACTGCCATTCTTTCGCGACAGACAGCAGGATCGCGTGGAAAAAGTTTGATTATTAACTTGCCTGGCAAACCAGATGCAATTGCTGTATGCTTAGGTGCGGTATTCTTAGCGGTGCCTAAATGTTTAGAGTTATTGGATGACTCTAATATTCAAATTGACTTGGATTTTGTAGAACAAGAATTCTAAAAAATAATTCTTTTGAGTAAGAAAAAGATTGCCATACCCAAAGTTTTTTCCATTGTTTGTAGGCTGAATTTAAATGAGCCCATCTAAGAACCTAAAAAACCACCAATCTTGAATGAAAAATTATAATTTACAAACTTACAAATTATAGCCGATTTCTTCGTGAGCACTGATGTCCAACCCTTGCTGTTCTTCTTCTGGACTCACTCTTAAACCAACCATCATTTCAACAACTTTAAGAATAATATAAGTCGCAATCGCTGTATAAGCAAAGGTTACCACCACACCAATAAATTGCACTCCCACTTGTGAAGCGATAGTCATGCCTTCAGCCAAGCCTTGTCCACTGAACAAACCAAGCTCACTTGAAGCAAATACACCTGCCATCAATGTACCTAAAATACCGCCTACACCATGCACTGGAAATACATCCAGTGAATCGTCAATTTTGAATTTCTGCTTAATGATAATAACTGCATTAAAACAAACAAGTCCTGCAACAATACCAATCACCAATGCGCCTGCAGGGCCAACAAAACCTGATGCTGGGGTAATCGTACCTAAACCAGCAACCATACCTGTTACTGTACCTAATGCAGTTGGCTTGCCAAATTTAATCCATTCATAAAACATCCATACCATTGCTGCAGTTGCTGCCGAGATATGCGTGACCAACATCGCCATTGCCGCGTCGCCATTCGCTGCCAATGCTGAACCCCCATTAAAACCAAACCAACCAACCCAAAGCATACCTGCACCCGTAATCACCATGGTCATATTATGTGGTGGCATTGGTGTTTTTCCAAACCCCTTGCGTGGACCGACAACCATTGCTGCTACCAAAGCACCAACACCTGCAGTGACATGTACAACTGTGCCGCCAGCAAAATCTAACAAACCCATTTCTTGTAGCCAGCCACCACCCCACACCCAGTGTGTAATCGGTGCATAAACCACAATCAGCCAAAACGCACTAAAAAGTAACACAGCTGAAAACTTCATTCGTTCAGCAAAACCACCAATAATCAACGCTGGGGTAATAATAGCAAATGTCATTTGGAAAAGTACAAATAAACTCTCAGGAATGTCGCCACTTAACGAATCCTCCAAAACACCTGAAAGCATAAACTTAGACAAACTACCAAAATAAGCGCTACCATCGGAAAAAGCGATTGAATAGCCAACCACTAACCATAAAACTGAAACAATACCTGCGATAGCAAAACATTGCATAAGTACTGATAGAATGTTTTTGCTACGAACCAAGCCACCATAAAATAAGGCTAAACCTGGCAAGCTCATCAACAACACCAATGCTGTTGAAGTTAAAATCCACGCTGTATTCGCGCCATCCAAACTATTGACGCCCTCAGCAAACACACTCATTGGCATTAAAGTTAATAAGGCTAATATTTTTTTCATTCCTACCTCCTTACAGTGCGTCTTGGTCGGTTTCGCCGGTACGAATACGGACCACTTTTTCTAAATTACTGACAAAAATCTTGCCATCGCCCACTTTACCAGTATTGGCAGTTTTGCTAATTGCTTCAATAACACTGTCTAATTCTGACGCTGCAATCGCGATTTCTAACTTAACCTTTGGCAAAAAATCAACTTGGTATTCTGCACCACGATACATTTCTGTATGTCCTTTTTGACGACCAAAGCCTTTAACTTCGGTAACAGTAATACCAGACACACCCGCTTCTGATAACGCCTCTCTCACATCATCTAACTGATGTGGCCTAAGAATTGCACTGACAAGTTTCATTTCTCTCTCCTATGGAATGTGCTTATTAACTAATGTGTCTTATTATACAAAAAATATTGACTATTTTTTTAGTAAATCAGGGCGTTTTTTATGGGTACTTTGCTCTGCTTGTTCTGTGCGCCAAGCATCAATCTTTGCCTGATGTCCACTCAATAGAACCTTAGGGACACTTTGCCCATCAATGGTTTCTGGACGCGTGTAATGCGGATAATCTAACAAGCCATCGGCAAACGAATCATTCAAAGAATCTTGATTGCCCAATACCCCTAAAATTTGTCGGCTAACAGTATCAATTAATACCATCGCAGCTAATTCACCGCCACTAATGACATAATCGCCAATAGAGATTTCTTTATCAACATCGCTGTCAATAATACGCTCATCTACACCTTCATAACGCCCACATAATAAGGTGAGTGTTTCAAGTTTGGATAATTCAGCAACCAATTTATTGTCTAATTTTTCCCCTTGTGGTGAGAGATAAACAACTGTTGTATTTGGATTTTCTTGTTTGATTTTACGAATGCAATCACGAATAGGCTTAACTTGCATCACCATACCCGCACCACCACCATAAGGCGCATCATCAATATTGCGGTGCTTGTTATCTGAAAAATCACGCAACTGCCAAGTGTTAACAGATAATAGCGATTTTTTGATCCCACGGGCAATCACACCCTCCTTTGTAATCGCGCAAAACATTTCAGGAAATAGCGTAATGATATCAAAGCGCATTATTTCTAAAGAAGAATATTTTTAAGGATTTGATAATAAATAATACTTAAATCCTCTAAATCTTGCACACTCACACACTCATCAACCTGATGAATAGTGGCATTTAACGGGCCAAGCTCCACCACTTGTGCCTTTAATATTGGCGCAATAAACCGCCCATCAGAAGTACCACCTGAGGTGGAGAGTTTACTATCAAGCCCTTTAACAATTTTGATTGCTTCTACGCAAGCATTAACCAAATTACCTTTTGGCGTTAAAAATGGATAACCTGAATGCTCCCAATCAATTTTGTATTCAAAATTATACTGCGCTAAAATTGCCAAAACTCTTTGTTGTAAATCTTCATGAGTAGACTGCGTTGAATACCGGAAATTAAACACAACTTCCACCGTACCAGGAATAACATTAGTCACACCCGTGCCTGAATTGATATTGGATATTTGAAAACTGGTCGCTGGAAAATAGTCATTGCCCTCGTCCCACAACTCATTACACAAAGCATCAAGTGCTGGCATTGCTAAATGGATTGGATTATTGGCCAAATGTGGATAAGCAATATGCCCTTGTTTGCCAATCAAAGTCAATCTGCCATTCAATGAACCACGACGACCATTTTTAATCACATCACCCAAATATTTACTTGATGATGGCTCGCCCACCAAACAATAATCTATCGTTTCTTTCTGTGCTTTTAAATACTCACACACTTTAACTGTGCCATGAGTAGCGGGGCCCTCTTCATCGGAAGTAATTAAAAAACCAATGCTACCTTTATGCTTTGGAAAATCCACAACAAACTGCTCAGTTGCAGTTATCATTGTCGCTAGCGAACCTTTCATGTCTGCCGCACCACGACCATACAACATACCATCAATTACCACTGGTTTGAATGGGTCAGTTTTCCAATTATCACCCACTGGTACAACATCGGTATGCCCTGCAAACACAAACATAGGGGTGTTATTACTACCATCCCTACGCGTCGCCCAAAAATTATCCACCTCGCCAAATTTTAAGTTATCAACTTCAAAACCGATTTTTTTTAGCCTATCAATCATCAATATTTGACAACCTTTATCATTTGGGGTTAGCGAATCAATAGCAATTAAATCTCTGGCTAATTGCAGTGTGTTGCTTGTCACAACTTTAATTCTACTGTTGGATTATCTCTCACATCAATAACCTGACTAACTGCTTCAATATCACCCACTTGTCGTATTGCCGAACCTGACTTACTGAGACGCACTACAGCAAGGACTTTTGAGGATTGAGATAATTTTCTGGTTGGCATGACCGAGTTTTCATCGGTTAAAGTAACAACACCCGCAAAATCTTTTACCTTGATTTTCACAATGGCAATCGGCATCGGTCTGCCACGCATAGCTTTAACATAAATCATCAAATAATGATTTTGAAACTCTGCCTGATGCAAACGCTTAGATAATGTGATATTGAGTGTTACTTGATGTTGTTGTGCTGGCTGAATATCTTCATTTTGCGTTTGCGATAATTCGTTCAACATACGCTGTAAAATCACTCTTTCTGGTTGGTTTTCAGGTAATAATGATAGTGCCTTTTGCCAAAGTTTTTGTGTTAAATCAAACTGCTGTACACTGAGCGTTACCCAGCCTGCTAGATACAAGGCGTCTGATGAATTCGCATTAATTTCCAACGCCTCACGCACCAAGGTAGAAACACGACCTGTAAACTGATTGTTTTGAGAAGTTGCCAAAGTTGAAGCATACTCAACCAACATTTCAACATTTTTTGGCGCTAATTGATAAGAGCGTTCATACGCCTCTAAAGACTGACTAATCTCATCAGACTCAAACAATGCCAAGCCTAATATTCTCCATGCCTTGGCATCATCAGGCTTTTCTTTTAAGCGCTTTTTGATGCTAACAATACTTTGTGCTAATGTTGGTGGTTTTTGTGCTTGCAAGGTTTGCATTGTTGCTACATTCTGCGCAGTGATTGATTGTGAGGTAAGTGAACGGTACACAAACAAAGAAGCCCCAAACAAAAATACCACAATCAGCGCAATCAGCCATATTGGAACACTTTGTTGAGTGCTGTCAATAGTATCACTTGTTTGCTTTATCTCAATACTTAAAGTTTGTACGATTTCATCTTTTGCTTGTTCAAATACTTGCTTATCAATCAAGTCACTTTGCAAGTCTTGTTCTAACTCTGCCTGCTTTTGTCTACCCAATACGATATTGGATTTTTCAAGATTAAGTGCACTGGTCTTTAACGGACGACACAAAAACCAAATCAGCCATAGCGCTGAAACCACCAACATAAGCGCAAACCACAGATATAAACTCATGACTTTGCCTTCACTTTAATGCGGTAGCGTCTGTCAAACGCTGCCAATAAGGCGCCAAATGCAATAAAGAGTCCGCCTAACCAAATCCATCTAATCAATGGCTTGTAATACAACCTTAAACTCCATGCACCCTCACCTAAAGACTCACCTAAGGCAACATAGATATCTCGATAAAATGATGGGTCAATTGCTGCTTCTGTCATTGGCATACCTGTCACATATTGGCGTTTCTCAGGCTCCAAAGTCGCAATTTTACCCCCTTGATACGCCACTTCAATCACACCTTTATGCCCTGTGTAATTCTGCCCTTTAAAATCATCAACACCTTTAAAAGTAAAGCTATAGCCCTCAATTTCCACCGTTTCATTTGGACTCATCTTAATGTCTTTTTCCACGCCATATTGCGTGGTAACGGTTGCACCTAATAAAAAGACAGCAATACCAATATGTGCCAATAGCATACCCAAGAAAGCGCCATTGATATTGCTTTTTCTAATCAGTCTTTGTGCTAACAACAACAATGAATGCAATACAACCCAAACAAACAAAAACACGGCCAATACCACAGCAATATTATCTAGTGACAAATAGGTAATTAGCGTTATCGTAAAGGCAACAAACGCCGTATGTATAATGACATCAGTCACTCTGTCTACGCTGTCTTTTTTCCAGCGTAAGAATGCACCAATTGCCATCACCAACACCGCTGGTATCATCACAATAACGAACATGAAATCAAAATAAGGTGCGCCAACTGAAATTTTACCTAAGCCCAATGAAGCAAATAAAAGTGGGTACATTGTTCCTAAAAATACAACCAATGTTGCTGCTACCAATAAAATATTATTAATCAACAAGACACTCTCTCTGGATAACGGTG
This sequence comes from thiotrophic endosymbiont of Bathymodiolus puteoserpentis (Logatchev), assembly GCF_900127505.1. Taxonomy (NCBI): domain Bacteria; kingdom Pseudomonadati; phylum Pseudomonadota; class Gammaproteobacteria; species thiotrophic endosymbiont of Bathymodiolus puteoserpentis (Logatchev). The sequence goes on from NZ_UEXF01000073.1 coordinate 75,394, forward strand.
CAAATTGATTGCCACTACGCATTAAGCTGGCACGCCGTGCATATAAACCCAACGAACCGCCAACCACAATCATTAAAAATATCAAGATAAATAAACCACGCTCTGGGTCTACAGCAAATGAATGCACCGAAGTTAAAATACCTGAGCGCACCAAGAAAGTACCCAGCAAACTCAAAGAGAAACCTGAAATAGCGAGCAATACCGTCCAATGTTTAAACGCACCACGCTTTTCACTCACACTGAGTGAATGCACCAACGCAGTCGCTACTAACCACGGCATGAATGAAGCATTTTCTACTGGATCCCAAAACCACCAGCCACCCCAACCAAGCTCATAATAAGCCCACCAAGAGCCCAATACGATACCAAAAGTTAAAAATGCCCAAGCAACCAATGTCCACGGACGCGACCATCTTAGCCATGTAGAATCCAACTGCCCACGAATAAGCGATGACAAAACAAAAGCAAACGGTACTGCCATTCCCACATAACCCATGTACAACATTGGCGGATGGATAATAAGTCCAAAATCTTGCAACAACGGATTAAGTTCACGCCCCTGTGTCGGCACAATATCCAAACGCTCAAATGGATTAGAGGTGAGTAGCAAAAACAACAAAAAACCAATACTAATCAGCCCTAATATAATTAGAATATGATTTAGAACTTGCGTTGGTAAGCGCTTAGAAAAAATAGATACTGCCACACTCCAAGCCGATAATATCAATGCCCATAACAACAAAGAACCTTCATGTGCACCCCAAACAGCAGACACCTTAAACATATCAGGCAACTGAGTATTAGAATTATTGGCAACATATTTGACGGAAAAATCATCCATCATAAAGGCATTCATCAGTAGCGCAAATGACACCGCAATCCAAAAGAACTGCATCCATAATAAAGGTCTGCTAAGTTGCATTAAAGCAACCGACCCGCGCAACATTCCCACACTTGGTAACACCACTTGCAAAACGGCTGCTATCAAAGATAGAATTAACGCAAAATGTCCAATTTCAGGCAACATAACTATAACTTAACCATCGAAAAAATCTATCATTATATCTAAACCGCCAAAGTCAATAACTATATTTGCTTGTTTAGCAACAATGGGTTTTGCGTGATAAGCAACAGATAACCCTGCAATTTTCATCATTTCTAAATCATTCGCACCATCACCTGCCACAATTGCCTGAGACAAAGATATCTGATATTGCCTGCACAACTGGGTAACAAACTTAGCCTTAGTCGTAGCATTAACAATATCACCATCCACCTTGCCTGTTAATTGATTATTCTTAATTGTCAATTCATTTGCATGGTCATGGTCTAAGCCGATATCTTGCGCTAATCGTTGGGTGAAATATTTAAAACCACCTGAGACAACTGCTGTTTTTATCCCCTGCGTTTTAAAAAATTGAATCAGTTCTCTACCACCAGAACTCACCCCCAAACGCTCAGTATAAACTTGATTCAACACCGACACATCCAAACCCTTAAATAAAGCAACCCGCTCAATCAAAGACGCATTAAAATCCAACTCCCCTTGCATCGCCCTCTTAGTAATCGCAGCCACTTGCGCTTTAAGATTGACAAAATCCGCAATCTCATCAATACACTCAATATTAATCAAAGTCGAATCCATATCACTGACAAACAACCCTGCCTTAGAAAAATCAAACGCAGGCAAGTAATTAATATCCACGCTCAATGCCTCGCGTAGGGGTGCGATATTAATTTTCTTATCCATTGAAAAACGAAAATGCGTCGCTCGAGACTCAAACTCCACACCAACAGCATCCGCCATTTTATTGGCAATCACTAAATCTTGGGTATGTAGAATAATGGTGTTCATTAATAGAGATTTTACCCAAGCACACCCTAAGGAATTAATATAAATATAAATCGTGTCATCCAATATATGGGCAAAGGACTACAAAACAGATAAAAATCTAACACCGTAGAATAGTGAAAGACAAAAAAACCCAGTTACGGTTTATTCGTAACTGGGTTTTTTGTCAAAAAATGGTGCGGAAGGAGAGACTCGAACTCTCACGTCTTACGACACTGGAACCTAAATCCAGCGTGTCTACCAATTCCACCACTCCCGCTTGGAAAAGAGCATTATACCCAAATAGAGTTTTTTGTATATGTTAGAATGTGAAACTTTACAACTACGAAGGATAAGACAGTGACAATAAACAATACAGTATCAGCAATAGCAGGAATTTTTATTATGTGCTCACTATTACTTAGTGGCATCAGTTTTGATGAACCAAACTGGCTGTGGTTAACTTTCTTTGTTGGCTTTAACTTATTTCAATCCGCCTTTACTGGCTTTTGTCCAGCAGCTAAAATCTTTAAGGCAATGGGCATGAAAGATGTCAATTGTTGCTAAATAGTTCTTTAGCTTTCAGCATAAAACCAGTTTAATTTTTCTCTGAGTTTAACCACTTCGCCAACGATAATGAGTGTTGGCGCATGAATGGTTTCATTTGCCACCAAATCAGGAAGTTTTGCCAAGGTAGTGGTATGCACTTTATGCTCAGGCGTGGTGCCCTTTTCAACTAAGGCTACTGGCATATCACCACGCATACCATGTGCTTGCAATTGCTCTGAAAGGTGTTTAGAACCTTTAAGTGCCATATAAAAAACGATGGTTTGTTGCTCAACTGCTAACTCATCCCAAGGCAAATTCATCGTACCATCCTTTAGATGCCCTGTAACAAAGCGACAAGATTGTGAATAATCACGATGCGTAAGTGGAATACCTGAATAAGTGGAGCAACCAGAGGCGGCGGTAATACCTGGCACAACTTGAAATGGCACGCCATTCTCAGCCAAAGTTTCGATTTCTTCTCCGCCTCGCCCAAAAATAAATGGGTCGCCACCTTTGAGGCGACAAACGCGTCTGCCCTGCTTGGCTAAATCCACCAATAATTGATTAATACCGTCTTGTGGGACGCTATGATTATCACGCTCTTTGCCGACATAAATAAGCTCTGCATCGCGTCTAACCAATTCCATAACTTCATCTGATACCAAACGGTCGTACAAAATCACATCGGCTTGTTGCATTAGTCGTAATGCTTTGAAAGTCAATAAATCTGGGTCACCTGGACCACCGCCAACCAAATAAACTTCGCCCATTTCACTATCAGTGCTCTTATCAAGTTGCGTTTGTAAATCTAGCTTTGCTTCATCGGTCTTGCCTGAGAAAACTTTTTCTGCAACCACGCCTGAAAAGGCTTTTTCCCAAAAATAACGCCTATCTTCGATATTGTTAAATTTGGCTTTTACTTGTGCTCTAAAACTACCTGCCAGTTCTGCCAATTTACCATAAGCGTTTGGAATGGTGCTTTCTAATTTTGCACGAATCAGTCGCGCCAATACGGGTGCTTTTCCTGCTGATGAAATAGCAATCACAATTGGACTTCTATCCACAATAGATGGCATAATAAAAGTACACAAATCAGGAGAGTCCACCACATTCACAGGAATGTTCGCATTTTTTGCTAAATCTGATACTTGTGCATTTAGCGCCCTATCATTAGTGGCAGAAACAATAAGTACTTGCGACTTAATATCACTTGGCTCAAAGGCTTTTTCAATAACTGTGATTGTGTTGTTTTTTGCTAACTGAGTAACACCATTGCAACACGCTTGCGCAACACAGCTCACTTGTGCATTTGCTTTTAATAATAGGTTAATCTTACGATAGGCAATATCACCACCGCCCACAACCAAACAGGGCTTTTGCGTAATATCAATAAAAATTGGTAAATAATTCATGGAGTGTTATTATAATGTAGTTATGACAAATAAACATCACACCTGTCCTTTCTCGCATCTAATTTTAAGTGGTCGTTGCGGCTGTGAGTTTTCTGCAAAAGACTGCGTGGCTGAAAAAGAATTTGGCACTTGTTTGAATGAAGATGCTTCAAATAACTGCCAATCTCTGTACCGTCATCTAAGAGACAATAGCGATTTTGTCTTAAAATCTCATCATCAATCCAATTTATCAGTTGGGCAGCAATCAAAAATTAAAATGGGTGGTTTGCTTGCCTTGCAAGAAATTATTAGCCACTCATTTGTTGATACAATTGACAATATTACGATATTGGTTGATGCAGTTAAGAAGGAAGTTGGTGATTTTGAAAAAATCCCATTCTCTCAATTAATGCCAAAGATTGCTAAATTCAAGTTTAGAAGACGCTAAATTAATGACGCAAAACCCAAATCTATAAAATACTTTGCTCTAATTTTAATAAGCGTTTCTTAATGGGTAATCCTCCACCATAACCAACCAAATTCCCATCGCTTCCAATAATACGATGACAAGGAATGATTAAAGCAATGGCATTTGCACCATTTGCACTGGCAACTGCTCGAACAGATTTTTCATTCCCGATATCTTTTGCCAATTGCAAATATGTTGATGTCTCGCCATAAGGGACTTCTATGAGTGCATTCCAGACATTTTTTTGAAAATCGGTTCCTACCATTAATAATGGAATATCAAATTTTTTTCTGTATCGATCAAAATATTCATCAAGTTGTTTTCTTGTCTCCTTTAAAACTTTATCATCTTGTTCTACAAATTCAGCTTTCAGATTTTTCTTAATTCTGCTATCAACAGTTTTTCTCATCTTTCTATATTCAAAATCAAGAATACAAAGTTTGCCATCAAAAGAGCCAAGTATCAGTTTTCCTATTTTTGTTTTGTAATGCTGAATATTAATTTGATTCATTTTATGCGCCAATATTCTATAACACTTGCTTGATTAGTGGGACAGTAATACCTGTTTTTTTCTGCAATGATGCCTCGTCTAATTGTTCAATAGCACTGAGTATTTCGCTTAAATCTCTTGAATAATGTTTGAACAAATACGCATATATTTTGTCATCAATATGAATATTTTTATCCGCCATTTTGTTTTGCAGAATGGTTGTTTTTTGTTCATCACTTAAATTTTCAAGGGTGAAATTAACGGCTAGAGACAATCTGGTTTTTAAATCTTTTAATAAGTCTAATTCGCTTGGTAAATTTTGTGCACTGACAATGAGTTTAGTTTGCGTATGTTTGATTTGATTGTACAAATCAAACAATTCTTGTTGTTGCGTGTCGCTTGCATCTTCAATATTATCAATACACACCCAATCAACTTCAGACAACTGGGCAATAAGACCTTCGGGACATTCTTCTTTAATATCAATATAAACAGCGTTCAATTGTTTGTCCATTGCCGCAAAAGTGCAACCTTGCAAAAGATGCGTTTTACCACTAGATTTATCACCAGATACCATAACAGCACTAGAGTTACTATTGGTAAATAGTGTGTCAATAAAAGTTAAAATTTGAGCATTTTTATCACCGATGAAATTATGCAGTCGCATTTTTGCATTCAATAGTACGGGAAGTCCGAGTTGTTTCATTTTTGCTTTTGCTTCTCCTGCGAGATGGCTTTTTCAAACCAAATCCAAATATAGTCAACGCCACTCAAAACAGTAGATGTAGCAACAATAATAAAGAAAGCCATGCTCCACTCAGATAATATTGGATACAACTTTGTTGTCACCAAAAACAGCACCAGTACAATTTGTAAGGCGGTGTTGAGTTTTGATAACTTTGATGGTATTAATAAACCATTGTCGGATTCCCCATTACCCATAAAACTACCAACTGTACCTGAAACAATCATTAAATCTCTCAAGAAAATCAACAATAACAACCACAAGGGCAACAAGCCAATAACACTTAGCGTGATAAAACTACTGACCAATAATAATTTATCGGCAACTGGGTCAAGAATAGAACCAAGTCTAGTTTGATACGAATAACGCTTCGCAACCCAACCATCTAAAGCATCTGTAATACCGGCAACAAAAAATAGCATTATTGCCAAAAAAAAATCGTGATTTAACAAAGTTAAAACCACGGGCACTGTTAAAATAATGCGTAAAATTGACAGTGCGTTTGGTAGGGAAGAAAGGTTCATTTATCTGCGTGAAAAATAACTAAATTATACGGAAAAAAAATTCTATGTCATCATTGACTTACCAAGACGCTGGCGTTGATATCAACAAAGGTAATGATTTAATCGAGCAAATCAAACCCATCGCAAAATCTACCACTAGAGAAGGTGTATTAGCAGGGTTGGGTGGTTTTGGTGCAATGTTTGAGTTGCCGACCAACAAATACAAAAATCCTGTTTTAATCTCTGGTACTGATGGCGTTGGCACAAAACTTAAAGTCGCTGAGATGTTGAATAAGCACGACACCATCGGTATTGATTTGGTGGCAATGTGTGTGAATGATTTAATCGTACAAGGTGCTGAGCCTTTATTCTTTTTAGATTATTACGCCACTGGCAAACTCAATACTGATATTGCGGTTTCTGTTATCTCAGGCATTGGTGAGGGCTGCAAGCAATCAGGTTGCGCACTGATTGGCGGTGAAACTGCTGAGATGCCTGGTATGTACAGTGGTGAAGATTACGATTTGGCGGGTTTTTGTGTTGGTATTGCTGAAAAAGCAGATGTGATTGATGGCACTAAAGTCAAAAATGGTGACCGCATTATCGCACTTGGCTCATCAGGTCCACATTCCAACGGTTACTCACTCATTCGCAAGGTACTAGAGCGCACTGAGCCAACTGATCATCAACTACAACAATTGATAGAACCAACCAAAATTTATGTTAAATCCGTTTTGTCTTTACTTAAAAAACACTCAGTACATGCCATCTCGCATATTACTGGTGGTGGCTTGTTAGAAAATATCCCGAGAGTATTGCCTGATAACTTGGCGGCAAAATTAGACAATAGCTCATGGCAGATGCCTGAAATTTTCCAATTTTTACAAGATAATGGCAATATTGAGCTAACAGAAATGTATCGCGTATTCAATTGTGGCGTAGGCATGGTGTTGGTAGTAAGTAACGATGAAAGTACAGATGTTATCAAACACCTAGAAACGCAAGGCGAAAAGGCTTGGCTGATTGGTGAAATTGTTAAAAAAAGTCACAATGGCAAACAAGTCATTATCTAATATTGTTGTTTTAATCTCGGGTTCAGGCTCTAACCTGCAATCCATTATTGATAATGCCGACGATATTGGTGTCAATATTCAATCTGTCATCAGTAATAAAGCCGATGCTTTTGGTCTACAGCGGGCAAAAAATGCAGGCATTTCCACCAAAGTTATTGAGCATACGCACTTTGCGTCGCGTAAAGACTTTGACCATGCCTTGATAAGATATATTAATACCCTTAATCCAGAGATCGTTGTATTGGCGGGTTTCATGCGTATTTTATCCGCTGATTTTATTGCTGCATTTTCTACAAATACTAGCAAAATTCTTAACATCCACCCTGCACTTTTGCCAAAATACAAGGGGCTCAATACACACCAACGCGCTATTGATGCTGGTGATTCTGAGGCTGGTGCTAGTGTACATTTTGTTACCAATGAATTGGATTCAGGCGAGGTAATATTGCAAAAATCAGTGGTAATTGACCCGAGTGATAATGCAGATACTTTGGCAAAAAAGGTGTTAAAACAAGAGCATGTTCTCTATCCTGAAGCCATTAAAAAGGTTTTACAAAAATGAGGTTTTTATTACTCTTATTGTTTTCTTCTTCAGTATTGGCGCTTAAGCCACACATGGCGACCTATACACTATCAGCATCAAACTTTGAAATTGGCAAAGAAGTACGCACATTACATAAAGAAAAAAATGTGTATTACTACACCGCCCATGCTGAAACCACAGGCTTAGCAAGCCTTATTAAAAATTATGAAATACACTCAAAATCTACTTTTATTATTGATAAATCTGGGTTACACTCAAAACATTATCAAAACTTTGAACGCGACGGTAATAAGATAAAAAAAGACTTTAATGTTCGTCCAACAGGGCAACAAGTGGATTCACTAAATCGACTGCTTGCTATTACTTATGAATTAGAAAACAATCCAGAAAAGAAAGATTTTCAGTTGTTGGTACATGATGGTAGCGCCCCAGAAAAACAATATTACCAGCAGCTGCCAAGTGGCGATGATAACTTAATTAAAGTAACCAGCAAAGAAAGAAACCTTACGGCTTTTTTTGCTAAAGACAAGTATTATTTGCCAGTCTTGGTGCGTAGAAATAAATTTACTTACAAACTTGATACCATTGAGTTTAATTAAACCGTGGCTTCGTTCATTATGGTTTTGGTCTAACAAGTATTTTATTTAAGTAATGGTTGCAAATATTGCCCTGTATAAGATTTCTTAACTTGTGCTATTTCTTCAGGCGTGCCAGTGGCAATAATATCACCACCCTTATCACCGCCTTCAGGTCCTAAATCCACAATCCAATCAGCAGTTTTAATCACATCTAAATTATGCTCAATAATCACAATGGTGTTTTCACGCTCGCGCAAGCGACTGATCACCGATAATAATTGCTTGATATCATGAAAATGCAAACCTGTAGTAGGTTCATCAAGAATATACAAGGTGTTACCTGTGTCTAATTTAGACAATTCTTTGGCAAGTTTAATACGCTGTGCCTCACCACCCGACAAGGTAGTAGCGTTTTGACCCAAGGTAATATAAGACAAACCCACATCCATTAAAGTTTGTAATTTTTGTTTAATTTTTGGAATTGCCTCAAAAAACTCAACCGCTATTTCAACAGTCATATCCAACACTTGTGCAATGGTCTTACCCTTATAAGAAACCTCAAGCGTTTCGCGATTGTAACGGCGTCCACTACAAACATCACAAGATACATAAATATCAGCCAAAAAATGCATTTCAACTTTAATCAAACCATCGCCCTTGCACGCTTCACAACGACCCCCTTTGACATTGAAACTAAATCGCCCCGCCTTATAACCACGAGAGCGTGATTCCAATGTTTGTGCAAACAAATCACGAATCAGTGAAAACACGCCCGTATAAGTGGCTGGGTTCGAACGCGGTGTACGCCCAATAGGACTCTGGTCAATGTTGACCACTTTATCAAAATGATTCAAACCCTTTATTGACTCATAAGGTGCTGGGACAACTTGAGAACGATTTAAATCTCTAGCAACCAATGAATATAGAGTGTCATTAATCAATGTGGATTTTCCAGAACCAGAAACACCCGTAATACAAGTCAACACACCCACAGGAATGGATAAATCAACTTTGTTTAAATTATTACCAGTTGCGCCTTTGATACGCAGCCACTTAGTGGCTTTTTTGCGTTTTTTCGGCACGGCAATACTTTGACGGCCACTGATGTAATCACCCGTAATTGATTTAGGGTTATTAGCGATTTGCTCTGGTGTGCCAACAGCAATAATTTCACCCCCATGCACACCCGCACCAGGACCAATATCAATAACGAAATCTGCTTGTTTGATGGCGTCTTCGTCGTGCTCAACCACAATCACAGTATTGCCAATATCTCGCAAGTAAGTCAAAGTATTGAGTAGTTTTTGATTGTCTCGCTGGTGCAAACCAATAGACGGCTCATCCAATACATACAATACACCCATCAAACCTGCACCAATTTGACTTGCTAAGCGAATACGCTGCGCTTCACCGCCTGATAGTGTGCCAGCACGACGATCCAAACTTAAGTATTCTAAGCCAACATTTAACAAAAATTCTAAACGCTGAATAATTTCTCTAAGAATCTTTTGTGCAATTTCACCACGCACACCTTCCAATTTTAAATCTTTAAAAAATCTGTAACTATTGACAATCGAAAGTTTAGTGATATTTGATAAATTATAATCAACAATAAACACATTTCTGGCAGACTCATTTAGTCGGCTGCCGTCACAACTTCCACAGTTTTTGCTCACCACATAACGCGACAATTCTTCACGCACACTACGAATTTCACTCTCTTCATAGCGACGCATCATTCTAGGAATCACTCCTTCAAATGGCTTGGGTTTATTTGACCAGCCCTGGCGTCCTTTAATTTTTGAAAAATCAATCGTGTCTTGACCGCTGCCGTACAATACAATTTTTTGATGCTCGGCGCTTAATTCTTTATAAGGTGTGTCCACACTAAAATCATAATATCGCCCAACCAAAGTTAAGATTTGATAAAAATAAGCATTCGAGCGACCCCAGCCATAAATTGCACCATCAGCCAAACTTGCCTCAGGATTGCCAACAACTTTGTTTTCATCGAAAATATCTTTAACACCCAAGCCATCACAACTTGAACAAGCACCAACAGGGTTATTAAATGAAAACAATCTAGGCTCAAGTTCGGTCAAAGAATAACCGCATTCCACACAAGAAAACTTAGCTGAAAACACTAATTCTTCTTGTTTAGACTCTTCATCCATTGAGGCAACACGCACTAATCCAGCGCTAAGATTTAACGCGGTTTCTAACGACTCAGACAAACGCAAGGACACATCTTTTCTCACCTTAAGACGGTCAACAACAATTTCAATGGTGTGGCGCGTTTTACCATTCAACTCATTCAACTCATCCAAATAAACCACTTCGCCGTCCACTCTAGCACGTAAAAATCCTTGATTAGAAAGCTCATCTAACATTTTTGTATGACTGCCCTTGCGGTTTTGCACCACAGGGGCCAATATCATAATTTTTTCACTTTCTGGCAAGGTTAAAATGCTATCCACCATTTGTGAAACGGTTTGCGACACCAAATCAATCTTATGTTCAGGACATTTTGGCACACCAACACGAGCAAATAACAACCTTAAATAATCATAGATTTCTGTAATCGTACCTACCGTTGAACGCGGATTATGCGAAGTGGCTTTTTGCTCAATTGAAATAGCTGGCGACAAGCCCTCAATATGATCCACATCAGGTTTTTCCATTAATGATAAAAACTGTCGCGCATAGGCTGACAATGACTCAACATAACGACGCTGTCCTTCGGCATAAATCGTGTCAAATGCTAACGATGATTTACCCGAACCAGATAAACCTGTAATCACTACCAGTTTATTCCTAGGAATATCAATATCAATATTTTTTAAGTTGTGAACTCTAGCGCCTTGTATGCTGATTTGTTCCATAAAATTTTATATCGGACAAAGGGTTAATTATAACGCCCGCACACGGTAAAATCATCATTAATTTGATTTTATCGGCACAAAAGCACTCACGCTATGAATAAATATAAACGCATTCTATTAAAACTCAGTGGCGAAGCACTTGCTAAAGACGGCAATACAGTTGACCCAAATACACTTAGCCAAGTAGTAGATATTATTAAATCCGCACTTAAGCAAAAAGTTGAAGTGGGTATTGTTGTTGGTGGTGGTAATATTTTTAGAGGTGCAGCCCTTGCACAAGCAGGTATGAATCGTGTGACTGGCGACCACATGGGTATGTTGGCCACAGTGATTAATGCTTTGGCAATTGGCGATGCTTGTAAGCGTGCAAATATTGATGCGATAGTCATGTCGGGCTTTCCAATTGGTGGTGGTGTTTGCGACCCTGTTGACCACAATAAGGCAAAACAAGCGCTCAGCATGGGGAAGGTTGTGATTTTCTCAGCAGGTACAGGATCTCCATGCTTTACCACTGACACAGGTGCAGTATTGCGTGCCATTGAGATTGAGGCAGATATTGTCTTTAAGGCTACTAAAGTTGATGGTGTTTATACGCATGATCCAATGAAAAACCCTAAAGCAACGCGCTATAAAACACTCAGTTTTAATGAAGCGATTGAGAAAAACCTGCAAATTATGGACACGGCAGCATTTGCCTTGTGTCGAGAACATGGTTTAGATATCTGTGTTTTTAGTATGCTTGAGGATGCTAACACATTATCTGATATTTTAGATGGTAAACCTTCTGGCACCATTGTCCACCTTTAAAGGAGAACAACAATATGTTAAACGAAATACAACAAGATGCTAAAGCCCGCATGACAAAAAGCCTTGCATCATTAGAAAATGATTTTAGTAAAATTAGAGCAGGTCGTGCACACCCTTCTCTACTTGAACAAATTCAGGTTGATTATTATGGTTCGATGGTACCGATTTCACAAGTTGCTAATATTAGTGCAGAAGATTCTCGCACACTTAAAGTATCACCATGGGAAAAAGAAATGGTAGCAGTCGTTGAAAAGGCCATCATCACCTCTGATTTAGGGCTAAATCCACAAACCCTTGGTCAAGTTATGCGTATTCCTCTGCCTCCGCTCACTGAAGAACGCAGACGCGAATTAGTACGAATAGTAAAAGACGAAGCCGAACAGACAAAAGTTGCTGTTCGCAATATTCGTCGTGATGCCAATTCTGACTTTAAAGAATTGTTAAAAGATAAAGAAATTTCAGAAGATGAAGCACATAAAGCAGAGGAAAACATTCAAAAACTCACTAATGAATTTATTAAATCAATCGATGAAAAGTTAGATGAAAAAGAAAATTCACTACTTGAAATTTAAGCTTTCAATAGTCAATAAAAAAGCCCGCTAATGCGGGCTTTTTTATTGTGTCTGTGTTAATTTAAGTATTAACCACCATGTACTTCTACACAATCCAAGTATGCATCCCATCTCTTAGGAGAGAATACTGTACCAAGCGATTCAATTGGACCTGTGTTATATAAATAACCACCAGATTGCGCCTTTTTAAAAATAGCAATATTACTTTCAGATAAACCAATCTTACCTTGACAAGCAATATGTGCACGAACAGATACCGCTTTACCGCCTACTGTGAGTTTTGGCTCTTGATTGCCAGCAGATTTTTCAGTAGTTGGTGCCATTGCATCCAATGACTCTACTGGACCTCTATCACGCTCATCACCACCCGCAATAACACTTACTGACAAAACTAACGCCCCTACTAATATTAAAATATTTTTCATTACTTTCTTTCTCCTATTGATTAAAATGTTATCTTACCAGTGCATTTTATATTACTATAACTCCTATGATTAATAATTTTATAAAAACATGTGCGCAATCAAAGTTATCCTCTATATATGAGGAATTGCTTGATACATCAAAACAAGCACTGGCTGTTAATAATGGCAATATAGCTAAATGGGAAAGCGCCATTGATGAACTCAAAAAACACAACAAAGGTGGGGTTAATTATCAACCCCCTTATATAAATATCAACACTTCAAACAGTGATACTAAACTAATACAACAATCTTTAAAAAAACTAACGCCATGGCGTAAAGGCCCTTATCAAATAGGAGACCTGCAACTAGATAGCGAATGGCGTGGTGATATGAAATGGGATAGATTGAAAAATCATATTCAACCACTCAAGGGGAAAACTGTATTAGATGTCGGCTCTGGTAATGGTTACTTTACTTATTTAATGGCGCTATCGGGCGCGCAAATAGCATTAGGCATTGAGCCATTTTTACTATTTAACTATCAGTTTATGTCCATTCACACCCTCATTAACAATCCACCAAATGCATTTGTTCTACCGCTCAAACTGGAACAAATGCCGAAAGAAGCAGTATTTGACACAGTGTTCTCAATGGGCGTTTTGTATCATCAAAAAGACCATTTATTACACTTGCAACAACTCAAAACTCTACTAGTAGATGATGGAGAACTGGTCTTAGAAACTTTGATTATTGACAAAAAACATGGCAAACAAATTATTCCCAAAGACCGTTATGCCAGAATGCGTAATGTTTGGTGTCTACCATCAACGGATACAATCCACACTTGGTTAAAAAAAGTCGGTTTTAAAAACATTAAACTACTAGATATAACAAAAACCACGCCACAAGAACAACGCGCCACACATTGGATTGGCAATAACACACAATCAATCAAAGATTTTTTAGACCCTAATAATGATAAGTTAACTGTTGAAGGTTTGCCAGCACCTCTGCGCGCAATATTTACTTGCCAAAAGTAGTATAATCTTGGTCTTTTATTAAGAACAGTATTATTATGTTACGCATCGCTTTAATCTTTTTTCTAATGAGTGTCAATGCACTAGCAACACCTAATATTGTTGTTAGTATTAAACCCATCCACTCAATTGTTAGCAATATCACCCAAGGTGTGACTACGCCAAAGTTACTCATAAAAGACAATCAATCGCCACATCATTTTCATCTTAAACCCTCGCAAATGTCTTTGGTGGGTCAAGCAGATTTACTTATTTCTGCACACCCAAGTATTGAAGAAGGGATTGCTAAAGTACTTGATAATATTGATACTCAGCGTAAGCTATATGTTGTTGAAAAACCAACTCAACAACTCAACAATGAGCACGAGGAGCACGAACATCATGGAGCTCATGAAGATTATCATATTTGGCTGAATATTAATGCCATACAAGAATTTTCAACAAGATTAACAAATAAGTTAATTGCAATTGATATTGACAATCGTTTAATATATCAGTCAAACTTATCAGTATTCAATAAAAAATTAGATGCACTCAAAACACAGATTAAAAAGCAACTTCTACCTTATCAAAACACTCCTATGGTTACTTATTCAAACGCTTTTGAAAATTTTATACAGACAAACCAACTTAACACTCTTGCCATAGTGGTAAATAATCATGAACAAAAACCAAGCATCAAAAATATTTTAAACGCCAGAAAAATCATCCGCTCTAAAAACGCTCAATGCTTAGTATCAACCATAGAAATTACACCAAAAAGAGTCAGTAATATTATTGAAAACCTCAACATGAAACATGAAAGCATTGATATTATTGGCTTTAAGCAAACTCAAGGTGTCTCGCAATATCCTGCCTTAATGCAAAATATTGCCAATGCGTTTGAAAAGTGTCTGAAATAAGATCAGCATTCAATAAAGCATCATCTCGATATGATGAACATGCATTTTTACAAAAGGAAATTGCCACACGCCTTGATGCAAAATTAGAAGTAATTTCTAGCAATACTGATGTTATTTTGGATTTGGGCGCAGGCACCGGTTTATTATCCCAATCTTTATTGCAACGCTTTCCAAGTTCAAAAATTATCTGCTTAGATTTTGCGCAAAAATCACTTAAAAACAATCCGTCAGCATACAAACTATGCGCCGATGCTAGCCACCTACCTTTAGCTGACAATAGCGTTGATGTTATTGCTTCCAATTTAATGATGCAATGGTGTCCGAATCTCAATCAATTATTCAATGAATGCCATCGCGTGTTAAAAAATAATGGACTAATACTATTTTCTACCTTTGGCCCCAATACGCTTAAAGAATTGAAAAAAAGTTGGGCAGTGATTGACAATAAAACACATGTTAATACCTTTACTGATATGCACGACATCGGCGATCAACTATTGCAAAGCGGTTTTCAATCGCCAGTAATGGAAATGGAAAACTTAACCTTAACCTACCAAAGCGTAACAGATTTATTGAGAGATTTAAAGGCCATCGGTGCGCAAACTGTCAGCACCCGTTCTAAATCACTCACAGGTAAGGACAAATTCCAATCAATGATTAAGATGTATGAATCTTACCGCCAAGATGGCAAACTACCTGCCACTTATGAAGTAGTTTATGGACATGCTTGGAAGCAAGTCAACGAAGTTGGGATAAAACTTGACAATCAATAAGAGAATTTGTTTGCACTATGGAAAAATCTTTATTTTGGGTGTTTGCAAAAATCACCGCACTTAATTTATTTCCATAAACACAACCCGTATCAATACCCAGCGCATATTTATTTATTTTCACCTCGTCAAACACCTGATGCCCATACACAACAAATCCTTGATCGCCATTATATACATCCGCCCAAAAAACTGACTCTTCATCCTCTTGACCAAAACTAACAAAATTATGATTCTTATCCAAGAAGCGCATTCGCATAATTTTTGCTTGATCTTTTTTGCTAACTTTGTCTATATTTTGGCGGTTTTGTAACCCACCATGCAAAATAACAATATTACCAAACTTCATTATCAGTGGCATATTTTGTAAAAAATCAATATCAACACTTTTCAGAGTATCGATAATATCTTTTTCATCGTCATTTAAAACAATTGGATTTTGTTTGTTGATTTTTTGATGATTCAAATAACGAATAAGTTTATCTTCATGATTGCCCAAAACAGATTTAATGTTGTTACTTTGTAGATACCTAAGTGTCTTAATAGAATCTTTGCCACGAGTAATAATATCTCCAACACAAATTTCTATATCATTTTTTTTTGGATTTATCTTTTGCCTTAATCTAACTAGTTCATCATAACAGCCGTGAATATCACCATAAATTATTAACTTACTCATCTAATTTATTTTGTAATTCATCCAGATATCCTTTATGTTTTAAGATATCTTTCCTTAATTTTTTACAATATTCGTCATCAAATTCAATATTATCTCCACCTTTTTTAAAATATTTTCTGCCACTATCTTGAATAAGTTTGGCGTGGGCAAACTGGTTTCTAGGAGTTATGATTTCATCCTTATATTCTTTGGAAAAATCATTTAATTCAATTTCTTGCAATATCCAAGATAACGCTTCTATCTTTCTTGCTGAACTAAACAGCACATTATCTTTTATTATCTGTTTAAGTCCATCTTCTTTAGCGTCAAAATCTTGATATTTATTACATTTCTCGTCTACGAATAATTTAATTTCTTTTAAAATTTCATCTTTCAAGCCCTTTGTTTCTAAGGAATTTTTAGAATTTATATACTTCTTTAAAATTTCAACTTTCTGCATATCCAAATCACTTGTTTCTTGCATAATCATGCCACGCATAGCAACTATGTCTTGAAATTTTTTAACGGTTAAATCAATTAGTTTTTTAGTTTTATCAACAACTTCTTCTTCATGATTTGTTGTTGTTTCCAAGAAAGAAATTCTATCTAATTTTTTAGTATCTTCTAAATCGGCTTTTGCTGTATAAAATAAAATTTCGGTAAAAATAGATTTTTCTCTTATTTTCTCAACCACTTTATCGCCATCCAAGCCATTCATATGATAATCGGTAAGAATTAAATCGTAAGTTTCATCTAATGCACTAAAAAAATCTTCTGAGTTGTCTTTAGTATCAATTGTTGTGTCAAATCCTTGATTAGTGACATGTTTTCTAATATCCTCAATATACTCATCATCAATAAATGCATTAATATCATCATCTAACCATAAAATCTTATACTGCAATTTCATTTTCTAATCCTTATGTGAAAAGTAGTTTTTTTTCCTTTAATCGACTCAACGCTAATATCGGCATTACACATGTCGCTAATTGTTTTTTTAATACTACTCAACCCTATTCCAGAACCATTAGTTGTCGTAAATCCAAAATCAAATATCTTGTCAATATTCTCTTCTTGAATGCCATCACCATCATCTGTAACAAACATATTAAAAACATCATTTTCAACCCCAAGTTTAAATTGTAAATACCTTGCATTGGCTTTTTTAGAATTCTGAATAAAGTTATCAATCAGCGTTGTGATTTCTAGTGGTCTTATTCTTACAACAAACTCATTACTTGATGCTGTTACACTGAGTTGAGTTTTTGACTTGTCAATAATTTTCCCATTAGACAAATAAAGCTCTTCAATATATTCTTTTACGAAAGAAACTAAGTTCACTTTGATTTCTTTTGTTGTTAAATTAAAATTGGCTTTGGTCACAAAATTAGCAATAGAATTTACCTTGGTTGCTTCGGCAATAATAACGCTAATATATTTTTTCTGCTGCTCTGTAGGAGTCGTGTTAAAAGTTTTTAATAGTAATTTTGTATTTCTATTAATTCTACTTGAAGAATGTCTAATCTGATGTTGCAATCCCAATATTTGTTCTTTTTCTGTTCCAATTAATGATCGTTGAAAAATATTCTGTTTCTTTTCAATCTCCAAATTTTTACTTAATTGCTCAGTTCTTTGTTGTTCTTTAGTTATCTTTTTTTTTAAATCCTTATTGCCCCGCTCTAGTTTCTTGATAATTTTTCGAGTTTCGTTTATTTTATCAATCAATTCTTGATTATTAACATCATGAGCAATTTTAGATAATTTTGAAACAATTACTTCTGAAGGTTTTTGCTCATCAAAGAGATTGATAAAATTAGCATCAAAATCTTTAATTTCAACTTTGTCTTTATTGACTAAATTAGTTATTATGTCAATAATCCCGCTTTGGCTAATTGTATTGTCTAATATTGAAAAATCATCAGAATCACCATCCTTATTTCTAATGACCTCATCTAATGACCATTGCACACTAACAACATATTTTTCTAGCCTTTTTAAAGCTTTATCCCAAAATGTATCATATAACTCCTTGTAGCCATTGGTTTCAATCAGCCCACTGTCTCTACTGGATTTTTCTCTAAACTCATCAGAATATTCATTAACATTAATGCTGCCAATTAAATTTCTAGTAGATAAATATCTACTATGTCCTTGCTGATGTCTTCTGTCAATACCTAGGCTATCATCAGTTGGCTCCCCATAAGGGTAAACTCTAAATCCATTGTTATAAAGCATAATGTTGCCAAAGTTTACAGCTTTGACTTGCATTAATTTGGTGAAATTTATTTTGGCTTTTGTATTTAAATATAAAAGTGTTATGGAGGTATTTTTTAAGTGTTGATAATGATTTTCCTCTTCAATCTCATAAATTAAAGTACCTCTATCCGTTAATTTTGACTCAATAGTATTGCTGAGTATTTCGATTTCTAATTTTGTGGTTTTTAAAGTTAAAATAGATAGTAAATCATTGCCAATTTGCTCAATGTCATTATCTTGTTTAGTTATATGAATTTGAAAATTGTTAGAATTTATATTAATTTCAAAAGGATTGATTAACTTACTTAAGGATTTTTTTAACTCCTCTATCTTGTCATTATCCCATTCTGATTTTAGATTAGAAATCTCAAGAATCACGCCATGGTCAAAATCTTGATATTCGTTTGTTGACAATTCAGTATGCTTGACACTGATTTCAACAAACTCTTTTTGTGAATTATTTTCAAAATCTTTCCAATTAACCTCTAATTGGTGGGCATTGCTTGCATTAACATTTTTGGCGATTAATTTTAAATTTTCACCAATTTTATCAGCCGAAAATCTACCAATCCCCTTAGCACCAGCAAATCCTCTTTTTAAATTGATTTTATTGCGATAATCTTTATACCTTTCATCAGACTCTAATTCTTCATCTTCTTTCTCGTCTTTCTTTGCCGAATAAGCAACAAATAACCATTTATTTTTTAGGTCATCAAGACTCATTCCCTTGCCGTTATCTTTAATGGTAATTTTATCTTCTTCAAAAACTATATCTACTCTGGTTGCATGAGCATCGTAAGAATTTTTAACTAATTCAAATACTGCAACTTGATCATTAACGATTAAATCTTGCCCAATAATATTTTTTAATTCTGAGCTAATTTTAAATTTCATTACAACATTTCCTTTAATGCAATACCTGCTTGTTCACTAAACAATGGCGGAATAGCATTACCAATTTGAGTGTATCTAGGAACATCAATCCTTCTTCGCTCACCACCTGTTGTGTACTTTCCCTTGAATTCATAACTGTCTGGAAAAGATTGAATGCGTGCATATTCTCTCACTGTCAATATTCTGGGTTCAGAATAGTGAATATAATCATCTGGCAAGGTAGTTAAAGTTGGCGTACAGGACTCTTTACACAAAGGAACAATAGTGTGTTTTTTTAGGTTGTATTTTTTTCTTACTGCGTCACTTATGGTTAAATTGGCTTTAGAGTGATCTAGAATATATTGGAAACGCTCAATAGTATCGGCTCTATGTCGTGCAAACCTGTGACTATCGGCAATTTTATTTGTTAAGGGCTTTCCTTGTCGCATTAACTTTTGATAATTACTTTTTGGTCTTGAATAAATGCCTGCTTGAAAACTTTTACTATCTGGAGACTCTTGCGTTCCATTCTTTTTAACCAAATCAGATATCGCATCACTTAAAGATGTTTTATCTGTTATTTTTTTAGATTTAAAAAATTCTGCTCTATTTTTTACAATAAAATCAAAAAAAGTTTGGGCTCTTTTCCCTTTAGTTGCAACCAAAATAAACCTTTGTCGTTTTTGTGGGACGCCAAATTCAGAGAAATTAACAATCTCACCATGGACATTATATCCAAGCCCCTCCAACTTACTCCAAACATATTTAGAGTAAGCCTCGCCCCTCTTGTTGTCTTTTTTAAAGCCAATAGTAAAACCTTTAACATTTTCAAAAAATAATACTTTTGGCTGGACTAATTTAACAAATTCAATATAAGAGTCAATCAGTTTATTTCTATTATCTCCTTCATTTCGTCTGCCAGCCATAGAAAACCCTTGACAAGGAGGCCCGCCTGCTACAAGGTCTACAGTGCCACGCAATGATTTTAATTCAGCTGTATATTGAGATATGACAACATTAATATCATGATTTTTCTTTGGTAGCCAATTCGGCCAGTTAAAATGATTATTGACATTAATTAAATTATGTTCTAATGTTAAAAAAGCATCAGAGCTTTTTTCAATAGCAAACAATCCTTTCCAGCCCGCCTGTTGCAATCCTAGAGACAATCCGCCACAACCAGAAAACAAGTCAATATATTTCATAATGCTTGGAATTTTACCCAAACACTGGGCAACACTTTAATGAAAAATAGTAATATTTAACTTAACTATTGTTAAACCTTGAATTAATTCAAACTAAAACAAAGATAATGTTAATTTCATCCAAAAGTCCGGGAACAACCCAACAACTAAGATTAATACGGCATTAATTGATAAAACCAACTTCATATCCATTGGTGCGTTGACTGTTATTTCTTTATCACCCTCTTCAAAATACATTGATTTAATAATTTGCAGGTAGTAATAAGCGCTGATAACAGCAAATACAACGGCAATGATTGCTACCGTGATCATGCCGCTGGATATCACTTGTTGTAAGACGAATAATTTTGCATAGAAGCCGATAAATGGTGGCACACCTGCCATTGACAACATAATCATTAACATCATAAGCGCAAACCAAGGTGAGTGCTTGCTTAGCCCTTTGTAGTCGCTAATCAAATCAGCTTCAAAGCCCTTTTTATTGAGCAAGATAATAATACCAAATGCGGCTAAACTCATCAACACATAAGCCAAAATATAAAAAACTGCTGAACTATAACCTGTAATCACGCCAGTCACAAAACCCAGTAGAACATAACCAATATGTGAAATGGTTGAATATGCCAACATTCGCTTAATATTGGTTTGCATCAGTGCCACGATAGAGCCAATGGCAATAGATAAAATCGCCAGCACCATAAATAAATCCGACCAATAAGGCTGCATTGATCCTAGCCCATCAACCAGTAAGCGCACCAACATTGCAACTGCAGCAATCTTTGGCACCGTTGAAATAAATAGTGTGACTGAAGTTGGTGAGCCTTGATAGACATCTGGCACCCACATATGGAATGGCACCGCACCTAGCTTAAAAGCAATACCAATTACTAAAAATACCAAGCCAAAATTAAGCACCAGTATTTCTCTTGAAGCTAATGCTGTGCTATTGGCAAAGGTGGCAATCTCAGCAATATTAAGACTGCCACTGATACCGTAAACCATGCTCATGCCATAAAGCAATAAACCCGAGGCAATCGCACCCAAGACAAAGTATTTAAGTGCTGCTTCAATCGCACCGGCTCTATTTCGTGCAATAGCGATGAGTGTGTAAAGCGATAAGGATAAAATCTCTAAACCCAGATACAAAGTTAGCAAACTGTAGCCTGAAACCATAACCATCATGCCCAGTATTGACAACATAACCAAAACAAAATACTCGCCCTTAAATAAAGAATGTTGTATTAAATAATGACGCGAATAAACCATTGCCACCATCGCTGCTGCCATCATAAAGACTTTAAATACTGACGCCAAGTCGTCCAAGACAAATGAATACCCAAAAATGATTGTCTCTGGCTGCCCAATGAGATTAAACGACAATATACCTGTGATTAGTAAACTTAACTGCGTTAAGTAGTAAGCTACCTGCTTGAATGGTTTGGTTAAAAATAAGTCTAATAACAAAACCACAACAATTGCACTCAATAAAAATATTTCTGGCAAGGCTACCATTAATGAAGCTGTGTCAAATTGGACAGTATTTATCATTATTTAAACTCCTCTTACAATTTAGACGTTAATGCTTGATTGAGCAAATGCTCAATTGAAGTGTGCATGACTTCAATCATTGGCTGCGGATATAACCCTACCACTAGCACAGCAAGCGCTAATATTGCTAAAATAGAGAATTCACGACCGTTAATATCGTTAAGTGTTTCTACAGCTGGATTGGTGACAACACCCCAAAATACACGCTTAACCATCCATAATGTATAAGCTGCACCCACGATTAGCGTGGTGGTGGCTAATACCGCATACCAAATGTTGGCTTGCACAGCACCCAAAATTACCATAAATTCACCCACAAAACCTGAGGTGCCTGGCAACCCTGCATTTGCCATTGCAAATAACACCGCAAAACCCGTAAACTTCGGCATAGAGTTAATCACACCACCATAGGTTGAAATTTCTCTTGAATGCAAGCGGTCATACAAAACACCAACCACTAGGAACATCGCAGCCGAGATAAAGCCATGTGAAATCATTTGCACCATTGCACCTTCTAGACCAAGGAAGGCACCTTCTGGCGCCTGTGAGTCGTAAGCTAAGAATAAAGCAAATACGCCTAGCGTTACAAAACCCATATGTGAAATTGAAGAATAAGCGATTAGTTTTTTCATATCCCTTTGCACTAAAGCAACAAAACCAATATAAACCACTGCAATAAGCGATAAAACAATCACCACATCTGAGAATTGCAAAGAGGCATCAGGCGTAATTGGTAGCGAGAAACGGAAAAAACCATAACCACCCATTTTCAACATAATCGCTGCCAGTATGACAGAACCACCCGTTGGTGCTTGAACATGTGCATCAGGCAACCAAGTATGCACAGGAAACATCGGCACTTTAACAGCAAATGCCATAAAGAACGCCCAGAAAATCCACGCTTGCTCTGTTGCTGTTAAACTAAGATTATGCCATTCTAGAATTGAGAATGAGCCACTTTTGTTGTACATATAAATAAGTGATATCAGCATAAATACTGAACCTAAAAAAGTATATAAGAAGAACTTAATCGCCGCATAAATACGATTATCACCCCCCCAAATGCCCACAATGAGTAGCATTGGAATCAATGATGCTTCCCAAAAAGTGTAGAACAAAATCCCATCAAGTGCTGAAAATACACCAACAATCAAGCCTTCCATCATTAAGAAAGCTGCCATATAATGTGCCGGTCGTTTTTGAATGACTTCCCAACCTGCCCCAATCACTAAAACAGTTGAAAAAGTTGTTAGAATAATCAACGGCATAGAAATACCGTCAACACCTATATGATAATTAATATTGAATTGTGTAATCCAAGCACTCTTTTCAACAAATTGCATAAGGTGTGTTGATGAGTCAAAGCCCGTCCATAGACTAAGTGACATGAAAAATACTAAAATAGCAATGGCCAAACTCATCCAACGAGCCGTAGTCGCTCGTTCATTGCCCAACACAATAACCAGCCCGCCACCTAAAATTGGCAACCAAATTAATAAACTAAGTAGAATATTTTGCATAATTATATAAAAACCTCAAATCTCAAGTAATGGCTTGTCGCCCATAAATAGCGCCCAAGTTAAGATAACTAATAAACTAAAAATCATAAAGAAAGCATAATGATAAACATAGCCCGTTTGAATTGGACGAATCACAGAACTAACAAAGCCAACGAATCTAGCGCTACCATTAACTATCATTGAATCAATTATTGTAGAGTCAGATACTTTCCATAAAATATGCCCCAATTTTTTAATACCATTAACGAATACAATTTCATTAAAACGATCAAAACCATATAACGATTCCAATACATAGTTAGTGCGCTTAAAAGTCAAGCGCACCCAAATAGCCCACTGCGTTCTATACAATGAGAATATCCAAGCAGCCACGATACCGCCAATCATCATCCAGAATGGTACGGTTTGTAGCGCATGAGAAATCATTCCTAATGCGCTGTGGAATTGTTGTTTTAGCTCAGCCACAGACATATGATTTGATGTAACGGTAATAGCCTCATCCAGCCAACCCTTGAATAACATGGGTTCAATGGTTAAGTAGCCAATAACAGCCGAAGGAATTGCCAACATTATCAATGGAAAGGTGATTGACAATGGTGACTCATGTAAGTGTTTGGTAGTTTCGTGTTTAACGCGCGACTTGCCGTGGAATACCAAGAAAAACATTCTAAATGAATAGAATGCGGTAATAAATACACCGGCAACTACTGCATAATAAACCCAATCAGCATAAGGTAATTGAGAGAAGTGTACCGCCTCAATAATCATATCTTTTGAATAAAAACCAGAAAATCCAGGGAAGCCAATGAGTGCTAGTGTGCCAATCAAAGCCGTCCAGTAAGTAATTGGCATGTATTTTTTTAAACCACCCATTTTACGAATATCTTGCTCGTGATGCATAGCAACAATCACCGAGCCTGCACCTAAAAATAACAACGCCTTAAAGAATGCGTGTGTCATCAAGTGAAAAATTGCCACTGAATAAGCACTCACACCTAAAGCAACTGTCATATAACCCAACTGCGATAGAGTTGAATATGCAACCACTTTCTTAATATCATTTTGCACGATACCAAGCAAGCCCATAAATAAGGCTGTGATTGCACCCACTATCATCACTACTGTAAGCGCTACATCACTCATCTCAAACATCGGAGACATGCGCGACACCATAAAGATGCCTGCAGTCACCATAGTTGCTGCGTGAATAAGTGCTGAGATTGGCGTTGGACCTTCCATTGAACCTGGTAGCCAAACATGGAGAGGTACTTGTGCTGATTTTCCCATAGCACCAACGAACAACAACAAACAAATTACAGTGATTAAATCCGTACCCCAAAGTGTCTGATTGAATGTGTTATCAAGACTGGCAAATACCTCTGCATAGTCAAGTGAGCCACTAAACGCTAACACCAAGCCAATACCCAATAAGAAACCAAAATCACCCACACGATTAACTAAAAAGGCCTTGAGATTGGCCTCAACAGCACTTTCTTTATGGTGCCAAAAGCCAATCAGTAGATAAGAAACTAAGCCCACCGCCTCCCAACCGAAGAACAACTGCATAAAGTTGTTGCTCATCACCAACATAAACATCGAAAAAGTAAATAGTGAGATATAACTAAAGAACTTGGTGTAATCCTTGTCATGGCTCATGTATCCAATAGTGTAGATATGCACCATTAAAGAGACAAATGACACCACTACCAACATCACAGAAGTTAAATTATCTACCAAAAAGCCAACGCTAATATTGAGCCCACCAATTTGCATCCAAGTGTAGAGATTTTGATTAAAAACCGCGCCTTGCTCCAATACATGATAATCAAACACCACTGACGCAAGCACAGTAGAAACCAATACACCCAAAATCGTAATCGTATGCGTGACATGTCGACCCAATGTTCGACCAAAAAATCCTGCAATAATGGCGCCTAGTAAAGGTGAAAGTGCAATTGTTAAATAAATTTTTTCCATAACTTACTCTAATTTATCCTTTTAAACTGTTAGTGACATCAACACTGATAGAGCCTCTAATTCTAAACAATAAAGTTAGAATCGCTAATCCAATTGCAACTTCTGCTGCTGCTACCGTCAAGATAAAGAAGACAAAGATCTGCCCTGCTTCATTGCCCAAAAAATAAGAAAAAGCAATAAAATTAGTATTTACCGCTACCAAAATCAGCTCAACACACATCAACAAGGTGATGATATTGGTTCGATTAACAAAAATACCGACCAAGCCAATACAAAAAATAATGGCGCTTAGAATTAAATAATCACTCAAACTAATCATTATTTATTCTCCTTGTTTTTTGGGGTAATTGAAACCAAACGCACTCTGTCTTTTGCTTGAACTTTAACCTGCTCTGAAATTGATTGACCTTTGCGATTAACTTCTTTACGGTGCACCAAGGTAATTGCTGCAATAATCGCAATTAATAACAGTACTGCTGCCAATTCAAATGAATAAATATAGTCAGTATAAAGTTGTAATGCCAAAACGGTAATATTGCTATAGTCTGCGCCGTGTCTTGCTGGTGCTGCCATCACACCCAAACCAAACTGGTTATAACCCAATACCATTGCCATTTCAGTAACAATGATAGCTGCCACCAACAAACCAAGCGGCAGATAACCAGCAAACTTTGCACGCAAAGTAGATTTATCAATATTCAACATTTTAATAACAAACAAGAACAATACCATGACTGCGCCAACATAAACCAAAATCAAAGTAATTGCTAAAAATTCTGCCTCAAGTAAAAGCCAAATACTTGCTGCGGAGAAAAATGCCAAAATTAAAAATAGCACAGCTTTCGCTGCATTACGCGAGAAAATCATTGCCAACGAACTGGCAATAAACCAAAATGAAAATATATAAAAAATTATTTGTTCAGAATTCATCATTTACCTGTATTTTGCATCTTCTGCTCTAGCTTCACTAATGGCTTTTTCGTTATTATCACCAACTTTCAATAAGCGCTCTTTGGTCATAATACTACCTTGCCTTGAATCAATAAATACATAATCAAAAATTTGCGTTTCAACAATTGCGTCAACGGGGCAAGCTTCTTCACAAAAACCACAAAAAATACACTTGAATAAATCGATATCATACTGCGTGGTACGACGCGAGCCGTCTTCACGCATTTCAGATTCAATGGTAATCGCATTTGCCGGACAAACCGCTTCGCACAGTTTACAAGCAATGCAACGCTCTTCACCATTTGGATAACGACGCAAGGCATGCAAACCTCTAAAACGCGGTGAAATCGGTGTTCTTTCCTCTGGAAATTGCACCGTAATTTTTTTGTTAACGAGTTCTTTGGCAGTGATTTTCATACCACTGCGTAACTCACTAAGGCTAAAATCTTTAATTAATTTTTTAATGTCAAATATCATAGTAAATTATTTCCAAGAAAAGCTTTTCAAAACCAAGGCCCTATTTTAAATTGCGTCATTAATGCTACAACAAAAATCCAAACAATAGTCCATGGCAGAAATACTTTCCAAGATAAGCGCATAATCTGGTCATAACGAAAACGCGGAAAAGTCGCACGAATCCATAAATACAAAAACATAAAAAAGGTTGATTTTGCTAATAACCAAATAATGCCCGGTACCCAAGAAAATCCTGCCCCTAAATAAGCAATCCCTTCAAATGGAGAGTGCCAACCGCCAAAAAACAGTATCACTGCCAACACTGCCATAAAAATCATATTGGCATACTCTGCCAAGAAAAATACTGCAAAAGTCATACCTGAATATTCAACATGCGTACCGCCCACAATCTCAGATTCTCCCTCTACCACATCAAAAGGTGCGCGGTTAGTCTCCACCAAAGCAGAGATAAAGAAGATAATCATCATTGGGAACAATGGAATAAAGTACCAATTTAACACCCCACCTTTTTGTGCCATTACAATATCGTTAAGGTTAACACTACCTGCAATCATCACCACCGTTACCAAAGCAAAACCAATAACGATTTCATAAGAAACCAACAACGATGCACTACGCAATGCACCTAACAATGGATATTTAGAGTTTGATGCCCAACCTGCTAAGATAATGCCGTAAACGCCTACTGAGCCAATTGCCAAAACATATAACAAACTAATATCTAAGTTAGCAACATACATGCCTTCATCAAAGGGAACTACCGCCCAAATAGCAATCGCAGGCGCAATAGCCAATACAGGTGCTAACAAGAATAGATAAATATTTGCCTTACTTGGAAAAATAATCTCCTTAGTCATCAACTTAAAAGCATCTGCAATCGGTTGCAACCAACCTTTCGGACCAACACGGTTAGGCCCGATACGCAACTGCATATAGCCAATCACTTTTCGTTCTGCATAAGTAAAGTAAGCCACCACCAACATTAGTGGCGCCACCAAAGCCATCGCCTTAATTAGAATAATAACGATACTAGCGAATACACCATCAAACCAAGGGAACAATTCATATATCCACTGCCAAAATTCTGTCATGATTTATCTCCAGTTGACTGGTTTGCATGAACAAAGATGCAATTATTAGCTACTTTTTCAGTAATAATAACTGGCACGCCTAGATATTGTCCGCCTTCTTTGATACCTTCCTTCTTCGCGGTGGCTTTGTTCATTAATGCGTTGTGCATTTGACCAATCTTTGTCGCTTGCAGTGCAGTTGCATGTCTTGATAACACATCAATTGCATAAGGTGATTTCTGCCAAATGACACTCACGCCTCGCTTTGCCGTAATATTAATTTCTTTATTGTCTATTTTTTGCTTATGGCTTTGATTTGAAATTTCACCGGTAATTTGCTCAGAGTTCGCATAGTGAAAGCCTGACAATTCTAACAAATCTGCCAATACTTTTAACACTTTCCAAGCTGGCTTAGACTCACTTGGTGCACTGACTGCTGCTGCAAATGATTGTATAACACCTTCAATATTTATATGCGAGCCTGAGGTCTCATAGAAACTTGCAATTGGCAACATTACATCTGAATATCGCGCAACCTCTTTATCTCTAAAGCTATTCATTGAAACAACAAAAGTATTTTTATTATCTAATGATTTAATCGCTTGTACAGAATTATGAAAATCATACTGCGGATAAACATCTAACAAAATATAAGCACCCAAGTCTGCTGCTAACATTGCATTTGCATTCAAGCCACCTTGACCTGGAACAAAATTTACCATTTCAGCCGCCATTGAATTTGAGGTTGCACTAACATTTAGCGTTGTAGAACCCGTTTGTTGTGCAATCTCACTAATTAATTTTGCAATGCTGGCAGCTTGTGGGTTGTTAATTGCATGTTCACCTAAAATAATCACTGAATTATTTGACTCTAACAACTCATCTGCGATACACTTCGCCACATCACCTATTTTAACTTTACCTAGATATTTTGGAATCTCAGCACAAGAACGCTCTAAGATTGATTTCAATACCTCTGCTAATATTGCCACTGTTTGACCTGGTGAAACAATATTTTCACTATTGGTGCGATAATTAAAATCAAACGACATGGCATTAATCACATCAATACTTGCACCTGCTAAGGCTGCCTTACGCAAACGATGATTGATCATTGGCTGCTCTAAACGCAGATTAGCGCCAATAATCAAGCTGTGGTCAACCTTTTCTAATTCTACTAATTTAATAGTGGATTCTAAGTTAATCACATTGTCTAAATCTTTAACATTAAGACGATAGTCTATATTTTCAGAACCTACTTCTCTTAACATTTTTTGCAATAAATGAAATTCTTCAAGCGTTGCCGTATTTGAAGTTAATGCACCAAGTTTATTGCCACCACCTGTATTCAATGCATTATCAACCAAACCACGCACTGCAAACTCTAATGCCTTATCCCATTCTACTTCTTTCCATTGTCCATCCATCTTAATTTGTGGCTTAAGCAATCTATTTTCATGTGCCAAACCTTCATAAGAAAAACGGTCTCTGTCAGAAATCCACGTCTCATTCACGCTGTCATTATCTCTAGCAACAATTCGCTTAACTTTGCCTTTGTATGTTTGCGTGAAAATATTAGAACCCACCAAGTCGTGTCTCGCAATATTTGCCACAGAATGCATCTGCCATGTTCTTAGTTCGTAACGGAATGGCTTAGAAGTTAATGCGCCCACTGGGCAAACATCAATCATATTACCTGATAACTCTGAGGTAATACCTTCTTTCAAGAATGGCTCAATCTTCAAATCTTCACCACGACCCGTACCGCCCATTTCCATAATGCCGCCAATCTCACTACCAAAACGCACACAACGGGTGCAATGAATACAGCGCGTCATATCGGTATGAATTAATGCACCAATATCGCTGTTGGCAACAATACGCTTGCCTTCCGTAAAGCGCGAGACATCTGAGCCATAGTTCATTGCCACATCTTGTAATTCACACTCACCACCTTGGTCACAAATCGGACAATCTAAGGGATGATTAATAAGTAAAAACTCCATGACTGCTTTCTGTGAAGCCTTGGCTTTCTCATTTTGGGTGTGGACTTTCATGCCTTCGTTAATCGGCGTAGAACATGCAGGTTGTGGCTTTGGCGCACCTTCAACATCTACCAAACACATACGACAATTTGCTGCTATCGATAATTTCTTGTGATAACAAAATCTTGGCACACTGATGCCTTCTCTGTCAGTAACAGCGATTAGCATCTCACCTGCTTTGGCTTTGACTACATTGCCATCAATTTCAATTTCAATATCAGCCATCTAGTATCCTTTCACCATGCTCTCACCATGCTCAATATAGTATTCAAACTCCTCACGAAAACATCGCAAAAAACTCTCCACTGGCATTGCCGCTGCATCACCGAGCGCACAGATTGTATTGCCCATAATTTTGTCCTGAACACTCAACAGTAAATCAATGTCCTCAGGTTTTCCATCACCGCCCATAATACGCTTTAACACACGATACAACCAACCTGTGCCTTCACGACACGGCGTACATTGACCACAGGACTCATCGTAATAAAAGTGTGCAAGTCGCGTCAATGCCCCGACCATACAAGTTGAGTCATCCATTACAATCACTGAACCTGCACCCAACATTGAGCCAGCAGCCTCAATCCCGTCATAATCCATCGTCATTGCCATTGCTGCTTCTGCAGTCAATACTGGGGTTGATGATCCGCCTGGAATCACGGCTTTTAGTTTTCGCCCTTTGCGTAGTCCGCCTGCCATTTTAAGCAAATCTTTAAACGGTGTACCCATTGGCACTTCAAAATTCGCTGGATTTTGCACATGGCCCGTCACTGAAAATAATTTACAACCGCCAGAATTTTCCACACCAATATCGGCAAACCATTGTCCACCTTGTGCCAAAATATCAGGCACAGAAGCAAAACTCTCAGTGTTGTTAATGGTGGTCGGCTGACCAAATAGCCCTACATTTGCAGGGAATGGTGGCTTAAACCTTGGCTGGCCTTTTTTGCCTTCAAGTGATTCTAACAATGCGGTTTCTTCACCGCAAATATAAGCGCCAGCACCTAAATGTGCGTACAGGTCAAAACTCACACCACTGTTCTCAATATCTTTGCCTAGCAATCCTGCTTTATAAGCCTCTTTCAACGCACCTTCAAAACGCTTGAACGGCTCCATGAACTCACCACGGATATAGTTATAACCCACACTTGCATTCATCACAAAACCGCCAATTGCCATACCTTCAATCACCGCATGCGGGTTATACCTAAGAATATCTCTGTCTTTACAGGTACCTGGCTCACCTTCGTCAGAATTACACACCACATATTTTTGCACATCAGACTGGCGAGGCATGAAACTCCACTTCAATCCAGTAGGGAACCCCGCACCACCTCGACCACGCAGACCAGATGCCTTTAATTCACCAATAATTTCTTCAGGTGTGATTTTGCCTTTTAAGATTTTACGCCAAATCTTATAACCGCCACTTTTCTCGTACACTTCAAGCGAATGGCAGTTTTTCTTATCTAAATTCTTGAAGCAAACTTCATTCATTTGAGATTGTCCACAATGTCATCAATTTTTTTCTCGGTTAGATTTTCGTAATAAGTATCACCAATCTGAAACATTGGTGCACCAACGCAAGCACCTAAGCACTCAACTTTTTTCACATTAAGCAAACCATTTTTTGTTACTTGACCCGTTTTCACACCAAGCTTCTTCTCTAAATAAGACACCAAATCGTCCGCACCATTTAGCATGCATGAAATATTGTGACAAATGCGAATGGTGTGTTTGCCTACTGGTTTATGATTATAGTTCTCATAAAATGTTGCGACTTCGGCCGCTGCAATGCTTGACATGTCTAAATAATCAGCCACCTCAGCAATAGCCTCAGCACTCAAGCTGTTCTCATTTTCTGCCTGTACAATCTTCAACGCCTCCATCACTGCAGAACTTTGCCGCCCTTTTGGATATTTTTGTATCCAAGTATCAATTTGTTTTTTTGCTTTATTCGAAATCATAATTTTTACCTGTCAATCTCACCAAAAACAATATCCTGTGTCCCAATAATGGTCACCACATCAGACAACATATGCCCTTTTGCCATCTCATCCATTGCTGCTAAATGCGCAAACCCTGGGGCGCGTATCTTCACACGATAAGGTTTGTTTGCACCATCAGAAATTAAATAAATACCAAATTCACCCTTAGGATGCTCAATGGCACAATAAACTTCGCCTTCTGGCAAACAATAACCTTCAGTAAACAGTTTAAAATGATGAATGAGTGACTCCATATCATCTTTCATCTCAGTGCGTTTTGGTGGCGCTACTTTCTTATCGTTGCTCATCACTGAGCCTGGGTTTTCTCTCAACCAATCAACGCATTGCTTGATAATACGATTGGATTGACGCATTTCTTCCATACGCACCAAGTAACGGTCATAGCTGTCACCTGTAGCACCGACTGGAATATCGAATTCTAATTTATCGTAAACCGCATATGGCTGATTTTTCCTCAAATCCCACGCCACACCAGAGCCTCTGAGCATAGGCCCAGTAAAACCTAATTGTTTGGCACGACTAGCAGAAACAATACCAATGTTTACCAAGCGTTGTTTCCAAATACGGTTGTCTGTCAATAAGTCATCATATTGTTTAATGTTTTTTGGGAATTCTTTGACAAAGTCATCAATAAAGTCTAATAACGAACCTTGGCGATTTTTGTTCATCGCCTCTAATTCTTTAGGTTTGCGGAAATCATTTTTTAAATATTGTGGCATCTTCTCAGGCAAATCACGATACACACCCCCTGGGCGATAATAAGTCGCATGCATTCGTGAGCCTGATACCGCCTCATAGCAATCAATTAACTTTTCTCGTTCACGAAAAGCGTACAAGAAAATACTCATAGCGCCCACATCAAGCCCGTGTGTACCCAGCCACATTAGATGATTAAGGATGCGAGTGATTTCGTCAAACATGACACGAATATATTGAGCGCGTTCAGGCACTTCTAACGCAAGCATGGTTTCGATTGCTCTAACATAAGCATGCTCATTACACATCATAGAAACATAATCTAATCTATCCATATAACCAATAGATTGATTATAAGGCTTGGACTCTACGAGTTTTTCAGTGCCGCGATGAAGTAATCCAATATGTGGATCAGCGCGCTCAATGACTTCGCCATCAATTTCCAAGATAAGACGCAAAACACCATGCGCCGCAGGATGCTGCGGACCAAAGTTAAGTGTATAGTTACGAATCTCTGCCATTTTATAAACCTTATTTCCTAATTACTTTTGGTACATTAACATTTGGCTCAATACTCACTGGCTCATAAACCACTCTACCCAGTTCTTCATCATAACGCATTTCCACTTCACCAATCATCGGGAAATCCTTGCGTAATGGATGACCAACAAAACCATAGTCGGTCAAAATACGGCGCAAATCTGTATGGTTTTCAAACAAAATACCAAACAAATCAAAAGCTTCTCGTTCATACCAATCCGCTGCCGCCCAAATACCTGTAACGGTTTCAATCATCGGTTGTGCTTCGTCAACAAATGCCTTTACACGCAGTCGGTAATTCTTATTCACCGACAATAAATGATAAGCCACAGCAAAGCGTTTTTCATGCCTATCTTCACCACCACACGCCTCACGACCTCTGCCAAAACCTGAAGAACTGGCATTAGCATCCCAATCAGATTGCCCATAAGTCAAATAATCCACACCACATAAATCAACCAAAGTATCAAACAAGAAAGACTCTCTGAGTTTTAAGCAAGACTTGATAATATCACTAACATCAACTGTTAAAGTCAATTCGCCAAATGCATCAATAATATTGCCTTCGCCAAATTCTTCAATGAGTTGTTCTTTTAAGTCTTGCATTAGGTTCTCGCAATAGTATTGGTACGACGAATCTTATCTTGTAATTGCAAAATACCGTAGAGTAGCGCCTCTGCCGTTGGCGGACAACCAGGTACATACACATCCACTGGCACAATGCGATCACAACCACGCACCACGGCATAAGAATAATGATAATAACCACCGCCATTTGCACAAGAACCCATTGAAATCACCCAGCGAGGCTCAGGCATTTGGTCATAAACTTTCCTAAGTGCTGGCGCCATCTTATTCGTCAGTGTACCCGCTACAATCATCAAATCAGATTGGCGTGGTGTTGGTCTAAAAACGATACCAAAACGGTCAAGGTCATAACGCGAAGAACCTGCTTCCATCATCTCTACCGCACAACAAGCTAAGCCAAAAGTCATTGGCCACAATGAACCTGTTCTCGCCCAATTGATTATCTTATCAAGCGATGTGGTTACAAATCCTTCTTTCATTAAGCCTTCAATTGCCATAATTACCCTTGAATTTAAACTGAGTGCGTGACAAGCTTAACACAAATCTTATTCCCATTCTAGCGCCCCCTTCTTCCATTCGAAAATGAAACCTACGACCAATAAAGATAAAAACATACTCATTCCAATAAAGCCAAACCAGCCCAGTTGAGATTGAACCACTGCCCATGGAAACACGAAAGCAACTTCCAAATCAAATAAAATAAACAAAATTGCAACCAAATAATAACGCACATTGAAATACATACGCGAGTCGTCAAAAGGAGGAAAACCACACTCAAACTGAGAGTTCTTCTCTTCGTCTGGTTTGCTTGGACCTAGTACATAGCCAATTAACATTGGAACAACACCAAAGGCAATTCCTAACAAAATAAAAACTACAATGGGTAGATAGTTTTCTAACACTCAATTATCTCTCGTTATATGACATATCAAGCATTATAGACAATTTATTGTCACCTCGGTGGTCAAATATGACACAAATATATTTCTAACAAAACACACTAGAGATGTACATCATTATGAATTCTAGTGGTTGAATGTTTTATTTTTTAATATTTTTTTTGGACTAGTTTGGTACATCAGGATGATTCATTTCAATTAATGCTTATTTTAATGCAGTTTTGTTTGCGAAGTTGTGGCGACTTCCACACCTCAATTAATCCAGCACCTGACACCGCTTCACTGATTTGTGCGATCAGTGATGGGATTTTAGGGATATTGTGTAGGATGGACAACAGAACAGCAATTTATGGACACATCTACACCGTGCCAATAAGAAACGAACATACCAATGGCTTGCTTAGACAGCACCTGCTCAAGCAAAGGGTGTTTGATAATTTATCACAAAAACAAGTCAACAAGGCTCTCGCCTTGTTGAATAATCGACCAAGAAAAAGTCTAGATTGTCAAACATCGAAAGTGGCGTTTGAATTAGGTACAATACAACCAAAAAAAGTTGCATTTAGAATTTAAGTTTAAAAATTGGAAGAGTAGTTTGATCAAAAAAATACCGTAAAAAAAATTATATAAATTAACATTAATTGGTCTGATTGCTGCCTTAGCAAACCCCGCATTTTCCTTTGACAAAACTCATCATAAATCTAGCGATTCTGGTATTAATTTTCAAGTTCGTATTCAACATGACAAGGGACTGTGTTCAGACTCCCTCCTTTCTAAAAAAATAGTAATAACTTCAAAATATTGTCTGGGCTCTAATACAACGGTTTATTACAACAACACACCCTACAAAGTAAAGGCGACTCACCAGTTTGGAACATTAGTAACAGATCAAAAACTTAGAACAAACAAAGCAGCCTATGAAGATTTAGCTATCTTAGAATTGCAAAATGCAGTTGCTGGAGACAACATTAACTTCGTAAAAATACCAACAATAGCCCAAGAACGAGCGGCATTTGCTAACAAAACTGCTTTAACTCTATTTGGATTTTGGGGAGATCCACATCAGTCTATTTTTGGTTACGCTAACGAATTACATACCAATTGGCACCATGATGATTCCAAAAAGCTTGAGCCAGCCCCAAGTTGCCGCGAGGGGCCCAATGACGGAAGTTATTTTTGCTTACAAGCCCCAAGCGAGCCATACAAACCCCTTGCCAGAGTTGGAGATAGTGGCGGTTCTGTTACCTTTAAAGAGGATAACGAGTATTATATTCTTGGTGTTATTAGTACGCCAAATTACTATCCTCGATTAGGGTTTTTAAATACCAGAAGATGGTTGAATAAATTTTATATTGAGTTACATTCTGAAAAACAGTGGGATAATTATAACTACGACTACAAGGCACACATTGGTGATATGTATGTTTACGACGACCCATATAATAATTCAACTGAATATTTTGGACTTATGCAACTTTATGCTCACGGGGTATACAAAAAGGCATACTGGTATTTCCCTACCGATAAAAAGCATAATTTTTACTGGGTTTATTTAGGCGACACAGATCCACAACAATCCCTTAATGAACTTGATATGCTTTTTAGTATGAATCAATGGGGTCAAAACGATCGTAAAGGTAAAGCTGGTGATATCTATGTCTATGTTAATTACTATACCAATAAGATAGAAATGTTTACCTTAAACGCTGCTTGTACTGGTGATCAAAGATATTGGTATTTCCCCACTGATGCAAGTGATAATGACTGCTGGTCATACGACGGGTTATTTTCTGACTATATTAAAAACAAAAAATCCAAGCCTGAACCCAAGCCTAAGTTTAAGCCTTTGTTTAATTCTAAGATTCCCAACCCTTTTAAAACAAATGTTACTAAATCAATACAGACAAGAGTCCCTTGATAATAAAATTCTTGCATAGATTCTTAAATTCAAATTTTAAGCGCAACTTTTCATTGTTAAATAAGGCCTGATTCAAACACCGATCGGGGTGTTTGCTAATCTAGACTCTTTCTTACTTGTTAGCCTTGTCGTAATTGTTTTTTACACTTTTTATGGGTGCGGCGTAGGTGTATTGCCGTTTTCTTTTTTGTCTTGCAAAATGTATTAGTAGCTACATTCGTTCTTAATTTGTAACGATAACTTCGCTTGCCAGTGTTACGAGCAAGCTCTCTGGATATGTTTGATTTATTAACACCGATATTATCAGCAATGAATGACTGCGTCATTCCTAAAATTTAATAAATAACAGGTCTAGGAAATGCTTGGGGCACAAGACCCCATTTCAGGTCTTTACCAAGTTAACTGGCAAAGACTATTTTTTAAACCGAAGTGTTACACTTGTAGAGTTTGCTAAATTCTTAAATAACAATCCTATTGCTCCACTTCTTAATATATCAGACACCACTTAGTCGTTTATCGGTATACTTCTTGGCGTTGAGTCAAACCTTTTGTTTTCTGTTGGGAAAAAGGCGAAAGCGTTTAATGAGACTAACAAGAGATGATTTCTATAGGGCACCCCAGAAACCCTAGTGCGATTTAGGGAATGCAGAAAATAGTGCCTTTTTTATTCAAAAATGAAGAGGATACCCAACTATTTAACGAGTTTTTGGGTGAAAAATCGTTATTTGATGTATTTCATAAATTGTGCTGGGTTTTTTGAGGGCACTCTAAGATGTTAAGTTTATTTAATTTATAATTAGAAAAAAATGAAAATAATAAAATTGCATGTCTTAAGTTTGCTGTTTGTTGGCAGTTTTAATGTGTTAGGCACTGAATGTAAGATTAAAAATAAAGATTTAATATATGAAGTTACATCATCAATTTATTCATATTCAAATGTCACTAAAACTGGAAATTGTAGATGCAAAACAGGATATGAGTTTATGATTAACCCTGCTCTCTCTATAAGAAGATTATCAGCCTCAGGAAAAGATAATTTATTTACAGAGTCACCTGGTTTAGAAAAAGGAAAGAAGCTACAGTGTGTTATAGCAAAATATGACACAGAACTATCGACAGATGATGATGGCATACAAATATCAACAGCTGCTTGGGTAATACCTATTTCCCTGTTATCTATAGCAGTTGGTACTATATCTTATAATGCTATTAAGTCGTATTATGATATTTCTAGAAATACTCATAATTCTACAGATACAATTGAAATGCTTGATCGTCATCTACTTCCAGAAAATCAACTACAAAGTGTTGAGAGAAACATTTACTCTAAACTTGATACAAGTAGGGTGGCTCCTTCTAATGAAAATACTCCTGCTGACTTTGGTAGAAATACTAATGATAACTTTAATATTAGTGAAAATACTAATGATAACTTTAATATTAGTGAGCATACTTTTGTTGACTCTAATGTTATTGAAGGTACCGATGTTAACTCTAACCTTATTGAAAATACTGGCGCTAGTAATGAAACTATTTACACTAGTATTGATGGTGATGGTGATAGCGTACATACACCACTTAATGGTGGGGCAACTGGTGGACCGGGGGACTTACCAAGTACTACCGCCGATGCTGGAATAAGGGCTGCTCCCCCTGTTCCAGAAAGGGGATATCGTGAAATATCATCTAATGTGCGCGGCAAATGCAATATATTATAAAAAATAAGGTTGTCTTTTGCGCGCACTCACAATTTCCTTTTAACTGCCTCGGACAAGCTTACCCTCAACAATAGCCGGACACTTATTCTAAACTCAGCATATTGCCCTCAATTGCCAATGTCGCTGAATTTGATTTTATTTGCGAAGTTATGGTGACTTCCCTACCTCAATTAATCTAACATCTGATACGGCTTCGCTGATTTGTGCGACCAGTGATAGAATTTTTGGGGTTATTGTGTAGGGTGGTTGATAAGACATTTGTTAAACAATCAATTTAGTAAAAAAAATTATTGACTTCTTTATTTTCAACAACACAAGACAAATTATCTATTTCCCCTGTATCAATAATACTATTATCCTTTATTATTTCATAGAAATCATCATGTAGCCAATCTTTTGAATTCCATATGGGGTGCCCGTCACTGTGTTTCATTCTTACTAATTCAAATAATTTTCCTATATATTCTCTTTCAATATTAGCAACAATAGCTATTCTCTGCAACCATAAAAACAAATACTCAGAATTAGATTTATTTTTAAACTTTTTCAAGATTAGTTCGATTACTTTTGTCTTGTTTTCATCACTTATATCGCAAATAATCTTACTTAGAATTGATACAAAGACTGGGTAGATTCTCGGGTTTTTCAGTGCGATATCAACTAAAATACTTACCAATGTAGAGTAATTTTCTTTAAATTCTTTTTTTATTTTTGACTCCTGTATAATAAAAAATGCATGCTTCGCAAACCGTTTATTTTTTATTTTTTTTCCTAAGTCTTTATCAAGTTTTTTTAGTGCCTTTTCCAAACTCCCTGAGTTGGGATAGTTATCTGACAAATTTTTAATGACCAACAATTGTTTTTTAAGATCTTTCTGCTGCTGGTAGTTGTTAATAATTTGATGTAATTTATCTTCTTTTATTGACGAATTAATAATGTCATTAGAATGATAAGTTTTTTCACCATTCAAACGCATACCCATCTCACTTAAAATCTTAGAAAGCTCTCTAATAATAGTATCGCCATCTTGTTTGCTATTGGTGAAAATACGATAATCATCTCTATATCTAATAATGTGATACTCCATACTTTCATCAAGACAATTGCTTAAATATTTATCAATATAACCCAACACCATTTCAGCAATAAAATCCATTAAAACACTGCCTTGCGGTATGCCATTAGTTTGACCGTAATTCATACCTTTTAAGGCAGTGTCAATAGCATTCCCTATG
Source organism: thiotrophic endosymbiont of Bathymodiolus puteoserpentis (Logatchev) (assembly GCF_900127505.1). Lineage (NCBI taxonomy): Bacteria > Pseudomonadati > Pseudomonadota > Gammaproteobacteria > thiotrophic endosymbiont of Bathymodiolus puteoserpentis (Logatchev). The sequence goes on from NZ_UEXF01000073.1 coordinate 115,127, forward strand.
CACTTATCGTTTCGCTCTTTCTTTGCAACTTCTCTAGTGTGAATTGCCCAAGGAATAGAATGTGTATAAATTGCACCATAACAATCAACAATATCAGTGTGAAAAATATAATCATATTCCAACCCTAGTTCAATTGATTTTTGCTCTACTTGCTTTGACCATTCTAATATTTGTTCTTTTGTACCACTCTCCTTTGGTGGCACAATAGGCATACTTGCACAAACAATATTTGTGTTAAACCTATCAAATGCTGATTTAATATCACTCCAGTTGTCTTTTTCAGTGATCTTGTGTACCAAATCTACATACAAAACTGGGTGAATAAGTTGAAACAAACGCCATGCATATTGACCGTCTTTATTAGTAAATAGTTTGTAATTTACATTTTCATAACTGCTGGGATAAATATTTTTATTTCCCGCGTTTTTTTTATAAATTTGTGAATTATTATTCAATTCAGCAGATATTTTTTCTATTAATGAGTCAAATTTTATATAGGGTGGAAATTTAACACTATTATAACTTTCTTCACGCAAAAGAAACTCTCTTGCTTTTTCGTGTTCTAGATCTAATATAGTTTTAGCCATATTTATTATATAACCCTATAAACTTCTTGTTAATACTGCATTTTTAATTGTTACCCATTGCGTTATCATACTTGCGTACCACCAACAGTAAGCTCGTCAATTTTAAGGCTAGGTTGTCCAACGCCTACTGGCACGCTTTGTCCGTCTTTGCCACAAACACCAACACCACTATCAAGTTTTAAATCGTTTGCTACCATAGATATTTTCTTCAGTGCTTCATCGCCAGAGCCGATGAGGGTTGCGCCTTTGACGGGTGTGGTGATTTTGCCATTCTTAATAAGATAGGCTTCATTTGCTGAGAAAACAAACTTACCTGAGGTGATGTCAACTTGACCGCCATCAAAATTCACAGCGTAGAGTCCATCATCAACGGAGGCAATCATATCCTCTAATGTGTCTTCACCATTGAGCATATAGGTATTGGTCATTCTTGGCATCGGGATATGCGCATAAGATTCGCGTCGCCCATTACCCGTTGGCTCAACGCCCATCAATTTTGCGTTCATCTTATCAAACATATAACCTTTCAAAATGCCATTTTCAATCAAAGTGGTATTTTGCGTCTGTGTGCCTTCATCATCAACGGTTAAAGAACCACGGCGATTGGCCAAAGTGCCGTTATCAACAATGTTGCATTTTTCACTGGCAACTTGTTCGCCAATTTTCCCCGTAAAAACAGAGGTGCCTTTGCGATTAAAATCCCCCTCTAAGCCGTGTCCAATAGCCTCGTGCAACAACACCCCTGGCCAACCTGGCCCTAAGATTACGGGTAGTTTGCCAGCAGGAGCGTCTTGCGCCTCAAGTGCGACTAACGCTTGACGAATGGCTTCTTGGGCATAGACTTCAGCAAAATTATGATCGACAAAATACCGATAATCATAACGACCACCACCACCACTTGAAGCTGACTCAATTCTACCCTCATGCTCAACAATCACGCTAACACTGATACGCACCATAGGGCGATAATCTTTTTGATAAACGCCATCGGTTGAAACAATCAACACCTCGGTATAAGCCCCTGATAGTGAGGCACTGACTTGTTTAACTTTTGGCTCTTTTCTGGCAATGTTATCAATGCGTTTTAGCAAATCAACCTTCTCTGCTGAGTTCAGACTGTCTAATGGGCTCAAGCCGTTGTACTTAGCCACATAAGGGATTGACTGCAAAGTCTGAATTTTTTGTGCTACTTGGTTTTTAGAGATACCTTTGGCAAAATCAACGGCTTTTTGAATGGCATCAATGTTTAAATCATCTGAATAAGCAAACCCTGTTTGCTCTGCCTTAACCGAACGCGCACCAACACCATGACTAATATTATAGGTGCCAGATTTGACGATGCCTTCTTCTAAGAACCAAGATTCAGCAATTGAATGTTGGAAATACAAATCTGCATAGTCAATGCCTTTGACAAATAAGTCCGAAAGCAAGCCTTCAATTTTATCTTGGTTTAGATAATTTTCATTAAGTAATTGTTCAATCATTGTTCTTTAATAATAGGTTTATCCCACGCTCCCGTAATTTTATATTTAAACACTGCGGCTTTATTAATTAAATCACCGCCAAACAATGTTTTGTCTATTGCCCACACACCTAAGCCAATCAACCCACCTCCTGCAAGATAGGTGGCAATAGGTACAGCGTTGCTGATGGCAGGTGTTACTTTTGCTATCAAGTCATATTGCTTATCCGTAATATGACTTTGCCCTGTCAGAACAATATTGCCCGATAAAGCTTTTAAGTTAAAATCCTCAATCTTAGCAACTGCATTTTTTAGACGCACCTGCGTTTTTATATGTTCATAAGTAAAGCCTTTGTTGGTAACATCAGAAAAATTTAAGCTTAGGCGTTTAGCAATTGATTTAATATTGAGCAGTGACAAAATTCGTCCAATATGAGGGTCTTGGTCGGTAAATACGCCTTTTTTAACATTCATATCGAGATAACCAGTGATATTTTGATAGCTCATATTCCATGGAGCACATTCGCAAGCAAGACTCACATCAAAATCAAATTCTCCACCCGTGGCTTTTTCTTTAACTTTCAGCCGCTGCAAAAATTCAGACAAACTCTTGCCTTTTGCCTTAGCGCTAAGTTGTGTGTTTTTACCATCCCAAGAGCCTTGAAAATTAAGCACTTTTTTGCTAACGCCAATCCCTTTAAACTGTAAATTATTAATGGAAAGCACGCCATCCTTAGACACCAATTCAGCACCAAAATCTGGGAAAATATTTTCGTTAATGCGAATGTTTGTAGCGTTTAAATGCATACTAGGAAAATCTTTTGGCGTGATCTTCCATTCACCTTTAATCACACCTAAACTTGTAACTTGCAGCTCTAATAATCTAACATTTGGAATACCCGCTTCATTTGGGAAAACTGCCACCTTGCCCTTAACCGATTTGGATTCAATCCTTCCACGCCAAGATTGATCAAGTTGCTTATCAATATAAGCCTTAAGCCCGTTATTCTGATTGGTCAACATCACACTAAAAGTAGTGTCGCTGTTGTCTGTTTTCTTAGGGTTGATACGAATGTCAAACGGCATACCGCGAATATTGCCTGCACCAATAGCGGTAATTTCATTGTTATGAAATGCCAGCTTTGAATCGTAATTCTTAACCACAACGCCATCATCTAGAACGGACAAACGATTGTTTTTCAGGATCAAATCAATATCTAATATTGACTCTCTTTCATCTAGTGGAATCACCAAGCGCATATTGCCAGTTACCTTGCCAGATAAATTAATACTATTTAGCGTCTCATGCACCGATTTATCAAGTGGCGAGCGCTTTAAAAAATCAACCAAACGCTCGCTCTGAGTATTAATTTTGCCCGTGACTTTGACATCTAAATCCTGTTGGCTTATATCGTCAATTTGAACCTTAAGCGTATTGAGTGTCATATTATTAAGTTCGGTATCATGCACCATCACTGTCATTCTTTTGCCATCCGTTTCAAAACTGGCGTTAAGTTTTTTAAGTGGCTCCCAATCCTCACTAAACTCAAGCTCCACCTCTTTTAATTGGCTACTGAATTGCACTTGTGCATCGCTTAATTTTGATAGATTTTTCTTAATTTTAAGTTTTGAATCTTGCAATATGCCAGCAAGAAACCCCTGTTTTATCCAAGTATAAGTATCATCGCCCACTAATTGTGATGGTAAATAATTGACAAGTTTGTTGACTAACATTTGCTCTAGAAAACTCTCAAACTCAACAACATTATCTCCCGCCTGATTGGTAAATTTAACATTCGTTGTTATCAATAAATCTTCATTACTAATTGTGATTGGTAAATTTAACAGCGCATTTTCAGATTGAGCACCAAGAATGGTAGCAATAATATCTACCTTGCTCGTATTTGGCTCTGATGCCTTAAGGCTTAAGCTCTGTCCAGTAATCTTAAGTGTAAGTTGCTTATTGTTAGAAGTAATTGATAGGGGTGCAATTTCAATATTTTGATCACCTTCTTTGATGAGCATTTTATTAATATCTAACGCCTTTAAAAAATCAAATATCTCTGAGTTCGGTAGGGCTGCCAAATACTGAACTTGCTCAACATCAAATTCAATGTTGCTTTGAACGGCATTTAAATCAAGTGTCAGAACACCAATAGAAATCTTATCTGGATTGTAAATATCATTGAATAATAAGTATAAATATAACTCCCATTTTAAATTATCAGCCACCACAACTAGATTTTTCTGCCCTCTCAGAGGGCTACTGTTTGGTGCTGGCTCAATAGCGAATGCTTCCAATTTATCTATTTTCAAAGATATATTGCCATTCTTAAAATCAAAATAGGGTTTAGAAATTTTAACATCTAAATCACTAAGTTCGGATAATTGCGCTTCAAAGGGCTCTTTAATCAATACAGGAAAGGTTATAACAACTATGACAATCAAAACAATAAGTGTTGCTAAAATACCGCCAATCCAAGTACTTAGCTTAAGTATTTTAACGCTGTGCGATAGTAATTTTTTGCTCATTAGACTGGTATTATAACGCCTAGATGTTTTCGAAAATACCTAGCGAGGTGTTTTTTTGCACCTTATCAAAATCAAACACTTTACCATTCATAGCAACATACACACCAGATGGCTGATTTTGCACACTACTAAGTGCAAAACCTAGGTTAAACAAACCGTCCGATTGATTCACTGAATAAGGTATCATCGCGCCAAACAAAACAATGGTTTTATCTTGAATATTCTCACCTAATAATTGAGCGGTTTCTACCATGGTGTCCGTACCATGCGTGATTAAGATAGCATCTTCTCCAGATTCAAGACATTTAGATAAAATCAAAGCTCTGTTGTCATGCGTTATCTCTAATGAATCTTTCAAAAATAACACTTCGGACAAGGTCTCTGCCATTGAGCGCGAACGGTTGAGCATATCAATAATATGTGTTTCTACAAAGGCTAATTCACCTGTTGAAATGTTATAGACTTTATCAATCGTGCCGCCAGTAATCAAAACCTTAATTTTCATGGTGTGAATGATACCTATTTATTAGGAAAATAAGAATAATATGCACTTTGTTGCAATTTACCACAATTGTAGTAAAATAGCATTAAAAGCTTTTTGCATAATATAGAAATAACACTGGAGAAAAGTAATGAGTATATCTATTAGAATAAATGATGATTTTTACAATCAAGCCAAAATTCAAGCAAAGGCAGAACTTAGAACTGTGCCTAATCAAATTGAATATTGGGCTAGAATTGGTCGTGCAGCAATGCACAACCCAGACCTTCCAGTTGATATGGTTGAAAAATTGTTGATTGCCAAAAATGAAGAAAATGAACCATTTGAATTTACGGATCAATGAAGATTGAACAAAAGCCTTCCTTTAAAAAGGTTTATAAAAAACTACAAAAAAATCAACTAGAAAAAGTTAACGAAGCAATTCATGCCATTGTTGATGACCCTTCATTAGGTAGAGAAAAACAAGGCGACTTATCTGGTGTATTTATTTATAAGTTTGATTGCGTTAATCAGCAATTTTTATTGGCTTACCAATGGCGTGAAGAATATCGACTGTTGCTATTGGTTGGTGTGCATGAGAATTTCTACAAAAAACTCAAGCATTAATTTCTCACGCCAAAAATGCCTGTACCAACCCTAACAAAAGTTGCACCGTTTTGAATAGCTGATTCTAAATCATGACTCATACCCATAGATAGCGTATCCACATCAGAGTATCTTTTCAATATTTCTGCCACTGAATGCGAGCGATTAAGCATATCGATAATATGCGTTTCGACAAAAGTCAATTCACCTGTTGAAGTGTTATAGATTTTATCAATCGTACCACCAGTAATTAAAACCTTAATTTTTATGGTGTGAATAATACCCTGTCAAAATATTTAGAATTCAATAAGTCATACGGTGTAACAAAATAACCACCGTCCTTATCAATATCTAAATCATAACCCAAATCTTGGGCAGTTTTCCAATACAAATACCAAATATACTGAGAGCAATAAAACGCGCTATTATCGGTTTTTTCAACTATCTTATATTGCTTGTACTTTGCCTTAGAAATATTTTTCAAAAAAGCAGTTTTAAATTTTTTATTGAATACCTTATACCTTAAGGCTGTAAATTTTTCTTTCTTACTCAACCACAGTATGACATCTGTTTCATAATAACCAGTACAAAATTGTGGATATTCACCAACTTTGTATTTACTAACCATTATTGCGGAATGTCCAAACCATGATAGTGGTCTTGTCCAATCTTTGCTAGTAACAATAATATCTCCAATTTTTAACTTGTTACTCACTTGATAAAGTTGCTGATGAGATTTCCAAGTATTAAATTCTGGTGCATTAGAAACAGAACAACCGCCAAGAAAGGCGGTTGTTATCAATAAAGCAATCAATAGTTTGATACTATTAATCAGTATTCACTAAGCATATTCATTCTTTACATTTGTTTTTTATTTGTGCTGTTTCTATTGCCTCTACAATGCCTTTGTATTTGGCAACATCTGCTTCACTATCGCCTGATAATTTACTAACTGGAACGAGAATTAAGAACACACCCCATGCATCTTCGGTTGCTTTTGAGTTTTGCATTTCTGAGAATTTAGCCAATTCAGCCCTAGCATCTGACATTTTTGTGTTCAAAACTGCACAACTATTATCAATATATCGTTCATGCGATATATAAGATGCCGAAATACTTTCTGGTCTATTAGCGCAGCCTGTCGTAAGAATAGTTGCAGCCAATATCATTAATAAAATATTCTTGTTCAATGCAAACCATAAGATTGTGGGACTAAACACCTAAAGGGTCAATCTCTTTTTCCGAAAATATCAGCACCAATTCTAACAAAAGTCGCACCGTTTTGAATGGCTGATTCTAAATCATGACTCATACCCATAGATAGCGTAGCTAAGTCAGGATATCTTTTTCCTATTTCTGCCATTCTAGCAAAACTTTGCTGTGAATGATCAGGGTTGGGAATACACATAAAACCCTTTAGTGATAGCTTGTCTAAAGATTTAATTTGTGTAACAACTTCATCAATCTCTTCAAGAGAAACTCCTGATTTAGTTGGTTCATTATCAATATTAACTTGCAATAAAACATTGAGTTTTCCCATGTTATCTGGTCGTTGCTCATTAAGTCGTTTGGCAATTTTAAGTCTATCAACACTATGCACCCAATCAAAGTTCTGCGCGATTTGTTTGGTTTTATTGGATTGAATAGGGCCAATAAAATGCCAACACACCTTTGAATTTTTTAATGCTTGAATTTTATCTAAGGCTTCTTGTAGGTAATTTTCACCAAAGTGGCGTTGTCCAGCATCAATCGCTTGTTGTACATCAGATGCGGGCTTTGTTTTGCTAACCGCAATCAAAGTTACAGCTTGAGTGTGATTAACCTTATCAATCCGCGCTTGAACTTTTGCTAAGTTGTCTTTAATCAAAATACTTGGTAAGCATCAAACACAGGTCCATCAACGCAAACGCGTTTCATTGCTGCACCGTTATCAGTTTGCACTTCAACCACACAACCCGCACAACCGCCAACCCCACACGCCATATATTCTTCTAAAGATACTTGACAAGCTAGATTGTACTCCTTAGCAAGTTTTGCCACTGCTTTTAACATTGGATGCGGTCCACAAGAATAGACTTCAACTTGTGCTAACTCTTCAACAGAAAGTGTGTCTAAAAATGCTCGTGCTAGGTCAGTGACAAAACCTTTAAACGCGCCTTTAAACCCATGCAAACTTGCCAAACGACACTCAATACCCCAATCTTCTAACAACGGCATTGTGTGCGTTGCGCCTGCATAATTTTTGGCATTATCTGCTGGCTTTTCATCGAATGGAAATGGTACTTCTGAACCAAGAATAGTAAATGGCTGATAATCCCTATCTTTAATTTGTTGCGCAATGGCAATCATCGGTGGCATACCCACACCGCCGCCAATGAGTAATGGGCGTTTTTTATCAGTGAGTTTAAAACCATTACCGATGGGTCCAATAATAGATAACACATCGCCTATTTTACGCTCAGACAATTGGCGCGTACCCTCGCCCACTATTTTATAGAGTAAGTCAAAAGTACCATTTTCAACATCCACTGACATAATTGAAATCGGTCGCCTCATAGCGAGAGAATCAGAAACCGTGATATGCACAAATTGCCCTGGTTTGGTCGCTTTAGCAATGGTATCTGATGCCAAAGTTAAAATATACTGCCCACCATCAAATTGATAATGTGCCAAAATTGGACAATCAACGACTTGAATACTATTTCTATGAGGTTTGTTCATTATGAGTTTTCTGTAATCAAAGTACCAACACCACCATCAGTAAAGACTTCTAAAAGCACGGCGTGAGAGACACGCCCGTCAATAATATGCGTGGATTTAACGCCATTTCTAACTGCTGACAGAGCACAACCAATCTTTGGCAACATACCACCGTGAATTGTACCATCGGCAATTAATTCATCAACTTTTTTAGCGCTCAAACCCGTTAATAGTTCGCCCTCGCCGTCTAGTAAACCAATAGTGTTGGTTAACAAAATCAGTTTTTCAGCATCAAGCGTTTCAGCGATTGAACCTGCGACTAAATCGGCATTAATATTGTAAAAGCACTCATCTGCACCTATACCAATAGGTGCAATAACAGGAATAGCATTAAGCGATGCATCAATCACCGAAGTGTCAATGTTATCCACTTCGCCCACAAAACCCAAATCAACGCCTTCTGGTGTTGGTAATTTCTTAGCAGAAACCAAACACTTGCCCTTGCCTGTTAAACCAATAGCGTGTCCGCCATGTTGATGAATTAAATCTACAATTTCTTTATTCACTACATCGCCTAACACTTTTTTCACCACAGCCATAGTTTCACTATCCGTCACACGCATACCGCCAATGAATTCACTTTTCTTGCCGATTTTCTCCAGTGTTTTGCCGATTTGTGGTCCGCCACCATGCACCACAATTGGGTTCATGCCGACTGATTTCATCAACACAACATCACGCGCAAAACTAGATTTTAGTTTTTCGTCTATCATTGCATTGCCGCCATATTTAATAACAATGGTTTTGTCTTTAAATTTTTGAATATACGGCAGTGCTTCAATTAAGACGCGTGTGATTTCAGACATGTTGGTGTTTGGGAAAATATTAAAAAAAATTCTATTTTACCTACACAAGCATTCTTTGAGCCTCATAAAGAAATTTTTCTAAGTCTAAGCGCGTTTACAATGACCGACACCGAACTAAAACTCATCGCTGTTGCGGCAATCATTGGGGAGAGCAACACGCCAAATACAGGGAACAATACCCCAGCAGCTATCGGTACCCCTAAAACATTGTAAATAAATGCAAAAAATAAATTTTGCTTGATATTTTTCATCACGGCATAACTTAATTTTTTAGCTTTAACAATTCCATATAAATCCCCTCGCACTAAAGTAATTTCCGCACTTTGAATGGCTACATCAGTGCCTGTACCCATTGCTATTCCCACATCTGCTTGCGCCAAAGCAGGTGAGTCATTCACCCCATCACCTGCCATGGCGACAATTTTCCCCTGTGCTTGAAGTTGTTTGATTTTATTAAGTTTGTCTTCTGGTAGACACTGTGCTTGGAATTCACTTAAATTAAGCTCATCGGCAACTGCTTTGGCAGTATTTTTATTATCGCCTGTCATCATAATGACATCCACCCCTTTTGCCATTAACTCAGTGATGGCTTTTTTGCTGCTTGATTTAATGCTATCGCTAATAGATACATAGCCCAATACCTTGTCATCAATACCGATATAAGAAACAGTTTTACCTTGTTCTTGTGCAAAGATTATTTTTTGCATTAATGTATCATTACCAATGTTAATCTTATTTGTTGTCATTAACGCCAGATTGCCCAATGTTATTTTTTGTTGATCAATTATGCCAACTACACCTTTACCCGTAATCGCTTCAAAATCTGCCACTTCAACAAGACTGATATTTTTTTCTTTAGCAGACGCAACCACAGCCTGCGCCAAAGGGTGTTCACTATATTGATTAAGTGACGCTATTTTTTGCAATAAATCATCAGCGTTGCCTGTTTGGGAAAACACTTCTTCTACTGAGGGCTTGCCTTGGGTGAGCGTGCCAGTTTTATCAGTAATTAACACATCAACCTTATCCATTATTTCTAAAACTTGGGCGTTTTTAATCAGTATGCCTGATTGCGCCCCTTTGCCCACCCCAACCATGACTGACATCGGTGTTGCTAAGCCTAGAGCACAAGGACAAGCAATAATCAAAACTGCTACTGCATTCACAAAGCCATAAACCAGTGCGGGCTCTGGTCCAAGCCAAGTCCAAATCATAAAAGTTAACATTGCGATTAAAACCACGATTGGTACAAAATATTTAGCAATAGTGTCGGCTAATTTTTGGATCGGTGCGCGCGAACGAGATGCGATTTTAACCATTTCAATAATTTGAGAAAGCAAGGTTTCTGCACCTACTTTTTGTGCTCGCATGACAAAAGACTGATTGCCATTAATGCTACCAGCAGTCACTTTATCACCTTCAACTTTATCAACAGGAATAGGCTCACCAGAAATCATTGATTCATCAAGACTACTTTTGCCTTGAGTGATAACACCATCTACGGCAATTTTATCTCCAGGTTTAACCCTTAACAAGTCGTCTTTTTTAATCTTATCAATGGCAATCACGACTTCTACCTTATCCTTAAGTAATATTGCTGTTGCAGGTGCTAATTGTAATAATGCTTTCAATGCACCACTGGTCTGACTGTGTGCCTTTGCTTCTAACAATTGCCCCAATAAAACCAAAGTTAAAATGACCGCTGTGGCTTCAAAATAGAGCAAAACCACGCCACTTTCAGTTTTAAACTCATTGGGAAAAACCTCAGGAAAAAACAACCCTACCACGCTAAAAATAAATGCAACGCCTGTGCCAATGCCCACCAGAGTAAACATATTAAGATTCCAAGTGATAATGGATGTATAAGCCCGCTCAAAAAACATCCAACAAGTCCAAAAAACAATAGGCAAAGTTAAAACAAATTGCACAAAGCCCAAATTTTGTCCGCTCATTAAAACATTGAGTGGGTTATCAGGAATTAAATCAGACATCGAAATAATAAAAACTGGCAAAGCAAACAAAACCGATATTTTCATTTTTTTAAGCAAATTTTGATAGGTTTTTTGCTCGCCATCTTCGACCCCTAGTGTGACCAAATCTATGCCGCAAATAGAGCAACTTCCTGGCATATTTTGAACAATCTCAGCATGCATTGGACAAGTAAATTGGGGAGTTTGCGTCGTACTAGGCTGCTCCACCAAATCCATACCGCAGACTGGGCAACCGCTTTGTGTTAGGTAAGTTTTTTCACCCTCACAAAACATCGGACAATAAAACACACTGTTCCCGTTTTTAATACTTGTTTGTTGTTTTGGATGGTGTGCAAACCCATGCTCTGGCGTAGTAATCGTATAATGCAACCCAGCTGTCAATAAAGCCTGTTGTAAGGTATCAAGCGATATATGACTCTGCATTTCAACCACCACGGCTTTAGTGGCTAAATCAATCTTGACCTTATGAATGTCAGGTAGCGCCAACAATGCCTTTTCTACATTGGTTTTACACCCTCCGCAAGACATGTCTAAAACTTGATAAGTATGTTTCATATTCAAACCTAAACCACGACAAATTGTCCCATCATCCCTCTGTCTTCATGTTCTAAAATATGACAGTGATACATATAAGGTATTTTTGCATCACGAAACTCAGGAAACTTCATAATCACACTTACTCGTTCTCTAGGGTGTACTAACACCACATCTTTAAAGCCCAACTCATGCCCTTTAACCCCGCCTCTACGAGCAATTACTTTAAATTGTACATTGTGGATATGCAAAGGATGCGGCATCATTGAGGTATTTTCTAAATGCCAAATCTCTGTACTGCCAGCCTTAACCACTTCATCAATTCGATTAACATCCATGGTCTTGCCATTAATACTAAAAGCATTGCCACCAAGCATCATTCTTGGCCCCATTTGCATTTGCAAAACTAACCTTCTTTGCTTGCTTACTGCGGATTGCTGTGGGTTGTTGTGCTTGACTAAATTCTTAGGGATGCTGCCCGTGCTTTTAAGTGTATCAGAGGCATCAATCTGAAAAATATCCATATCCTGACGCTCATTATTCATCATGCCACCCATCATCCCCATGCCACCCATGCTTGATGACTCTTGCGCAGCAGCATGTTGTAGAATCGGACGCCCGCCATCGCTCACATCCACCAAAATTTCTACTCGTTCAGCAGGTGCCAAACGCAGCGTATTGGCTTTAATCGAATGCTCTAATAGACCGCCATCACTACCAATAATGGTAAACACACGATTATCATTAAAACTTAAATGATAAGTTCTGGCATTTGAACCATTTAGTAGTCGCAATCGTAATAAAGATTTTTTGGCTTTTAAAACTGGACTAACCACACCATTAACCAGCACTGTATTGCCCTTCATGCCACGCATACTGTCCATCATTGAGCCTAAATAAGAAAAAGAGCCGTTGCGGTTAAAATCCTTATCCTGAATAATCACTGGTAAATCATCCACCCCATATTCAGAAGGCAGGTTCAGTTTTTTAGATGCATCATCGCCAATAATAAATAGCCCCGCTAAGCCTTGGTAAACCTGTTCAGCCGTTTTGTGTAATTGATGCGAATGATACCAAAGTGTCGCAGCATCCTGAATAATGTCAAACTGAGTTTGCCAAATTTGGTTCGGCGCAATTGGCTGATGAGGCCCACCATCGGCTTTGGCGGGTAGCTTCATACCGTGCCAGTGTAGTGTGGTGGTTTTATCAATGGTGTTTTTAACGCTAATATGTACTCTATCGCCTTTATTAGCGCGTAGCGTTACCCCTAGAAAATCTTGATTTATACCTAAGGTTGGTGTGGCCTTGTTGGGGAAAATAGCGCTTCTGCCAGACTGAATGCTTAAATCGAAATAAACATCTTTACCCACTCTTCTACCTAGTTCTAGCTTTGGCACTCTAAAAGTATTGCGAAAAACCTTACCGCTTGCCCATACAATCTGCTTTGGCAACGCCGCCAAAACCAAGCCTGCTTGTATAAAACTTCTTCTACTAATCATTTGAACCTCGCATCGTATTTTTGTTGAATGTCTTTTGGCCATAAGCTATGTAGATAATCTAGGGTTGCCTGCTTTTCTTTATCCGTTAGTTTGTCTTTAAATGCTGGCATCCATCCACCTAACTTTACACCACCATTATTAATAGTGTTTAGTAGCAATTTCGGTGAATGATGCCAAGCATGCGCTGTTCCGTTTAATGGTGGCGCTGGATATTTGCCATTTGGTAAAAGTCTCTTCCAATCTGTCGATGTACCCCTTGCATCTTTACCATGACAAGATACACAATTTTTATCAAAAGTTGCTTTACCTAGTTTTGTCCTATTCTCTTCTTTTGCTTGCGCATCACCACTGTCAAAACAAGCAGTTAAAAATAATGCACTTAATAAAATTATTACTGTTTTCATGTTTTCTCCTTTTTTTATATTAAATTAATGCAGGTGCCCGTTCTCTTGATGGGCGTTGTTACTCTTAGGGACAACTGCTTCTTCTATATGCTCAATATTTTTATGCGTATGCCCGCCATCGCCAACTAATTGTGTATATTTAGCAGCTGACATGTCATTAAGTTTTTCTAAAAAAGCCACCATTTCCCATATTTGTTGATCAGTATGAGAATCCCCCCATGCTGGCATTCCAGTCATCTTAAGTCCATTTTTAATGGTCCAGAATGTATTTCCTGCACCATGACCTGTGTGGTTTTGCTGATAAAACACAGGTGCCTTAGGATAAAGCCCAAGACTTAATTCTGTCGATTCTTTGATAGGGGATAAATGACATTGAGCACACATTGCATCAAAGTTCTTAGCGCCACTCTTAATCATATCGGGTTTTGATAAATCAGGCACCTTAATATCATGTGCACGCACCGTAATAGAGCGTTCTTTTACAAATGCCAATAACTTTGTTGTAATATCCCAATGTTTCTCTGTGGCAGAAATGTTAAACACCCCAAACCAAATCAATAGAAATAATAAACCAATCACAAACCATATTTTTAATAAAATTTTCATTCTTTATACTCCAAAATAAAACCACATATTATCAGATTAAAACCAAAAACGCATACCAACTACAATTTGTGCATCTTCAATATCCTCACCTTCAGCAATAGAAAAATTAGCCGTATTGCCGTATTTTTTTTCCCAGTTAATGCCAATATAAGGTGCAAATTCACGCGTCACTTCATAACGCAGCCTTAGCCCTGCCTCAACACTAGACAAGCCTTTCCCTGTGCCTGTTAATTCATCGTCTTTACTAAATGCATTAATCTCTACTTCTGGTGATAAGATCAATTTTTGACTAAACATATACTCATACTCAGCGTCTAAGCGTACACCTAATCTGCCAGATTCACCCACAAATAACGAAGCATCAACTTCAAGTAAATAAGGCGCTAAGCCCTTGGCAGCAATCACTCCCCAATTGCGTTTTGGTTTGGGTTGTAAGTCTTCTTTCACTCCGAATTGCAAATCCCAAAAAGGCGTTATTGCTTTTGAGTAAAGCAATTGTAATTCAGATTTTTCGGTCTTCCCTGCAACTTTTTCACCCCTAGTTTTAACCCAAAATTTATTTAAATCTTGACCCATCCAAGCCTCAATATCCCAAGCTCTAGGATTAGCACCATCTGTACTTCGCAACTCTATTTCACCCATCACCTTAGTTAAAATAGGGTCGTCTTCTATGCCCATTGCAAATGACGGTGATGTCAGCACAAATAGGCAACTGATTGTTACTGCTTTTAAATATTTCATTATTTTCTCCTTTAATTAAACCACATCCACACGACGAAACATACCCAACATGTGATACAACAAATGACAATGATATGCCCACGAGCCTTTAGCATCAACTTTAACTCGATAACTAATCTTTGCCCCTGGTTGAACAATCACCGTATGCTTGCGTGGGATATACATATTATCTCCTGTCTCTAAATCACTCCACATTCCATGTAGATGCATAGGGTGATTCATCATTGTGTCATTAACAAAAGTGATACGAACAACTTCGCCAAATTTAAACTGCAAAGGCTCAGCATCGGCAAACTTCACACCATTAATAGACCACATATAACGACTCATATTGCCCGTTAAATGCAATTGAATCTCACGATCTGGGTCTGGATAGTTATGCGTCATATGCAAACTACGAAGATCTGCATAAGTTAAGACTTTTCTACCGTTATCACGCAACCCAACACCTGGGTCATCTAAACGATATTGTGGATCAACAGAACGCATATCGATATGTGGTCCAAATTCAGTATCCGCATGAGTTAACATTGAACCCATGGTTGACATTTCTTTGTTGTCACCCATATTCATCTTTGAGTGGTCCATATCTGCCATTGACTTTTGCTTACCCATTGAACTGTGACCCATTTTTGAATGATCCATGCCAGACATTGTCGTTTGCTTCATGTTCATCGAGCCGTGATTCATTTTTGAATGATCCATACCTGCCATATTTGACATATTCATCCCCATATCACTGTGTGTTAGACTAGACGCCTTGTCTAATTCAGGCACCTCGCCTAACACTGAGGTATCGGGAGTTAATGTGCCTCGTGCATAGCCAGAGCGAGAAATATCTTGGGCAAAAATAGTGTAGGCTCTGTCATCTTTTGGTTCAACAATCACATCATAGGTTTCTGCCACGCCAATGCGGAACTCATCAACAGACACAGGTTCAATATTTTGTCCATCAGCAGCCACTACCGTCATTTTTAACCCTGGAATGCGCACATCAAAAAAAGTCATTGCTGAACCGTTAATAAAGCGAACCCTCACTTTATCACCTTTTTCAAACAAGCCAACCCAGCCTTTGTCAGGTGTTACGCCATTGATTAAGTAAGTATAAGTGTATCCTGTTACATCGGACAAATCACGCTGGCTCATGCGCATTTGGTTCCACATTTTTCTATCGCTCCAAGTATTTTCTAGTCCATTTTTCTCGATGTCATCCATTAAATCAGTATGGGTGCGTTCATTAAAATTGTAATAATGTGAGAGTTTTTTAAGTTTGTGGTACACATCAATTGGATTCTCATCGGTCCAATCAGAGAGCATAACAATATAATCTTTATCATAAGTGATTGGGTCTTTTCCAGCTGGGTCTATCACAATCGGGCCATACAAGCCTGTTTGTTCTTGAAAACCAGAATGTGAGTGATACCAATAGGTGCCACTTTGTTTGGCTTTAAAACGATAAGTAAAGGTTTCGCCTGGTTCAATGCCATGAAAATCATTACTAATATCAGGCACTCCATCCATTTCACTTGGCAAAATCAAACCATGCCAGTGAATAGAAGTGTTTTCTTTTAGATGATTAGTAACATTTAGCGTAATCATCTCCCCCTCTTTAAACCTTAATAAAGGTGCTGGCAGTGAGTTATTTACGGTAGTGGCGCTGCGCATGGTACCGGTAAAGTTGACGCTTTGCTCTCCAATACTTAGGTTAAAAGTATTGCCTGTTAGTGTTGTTATGTTATTGCGCATACCCGCAAATAAAGTACTTGGGTTAATCGCTAATGCTACAGCGCCTATTGTTACACCCGTAACAAATTGCCTGCGTGATAATGTTTTGTTATTCATTTTTATTCTCCTTAATCAATAACTATTTGAATTGATAAACAATTCTTAAGTGCTACTAAAAAAACTTAGATTGATTGACGATTGACAATAATAAAATCGCTTTATAAAAACAAATTTACAGAGTCAATACGCTAGAAAATTTAAACGATTGGAGGGGGGAGAATCATCTTCGAGGAAAAAGATGTATAAAAAGTATTAGCAATAGAGGTCACTGAAAGTGATTGAAGAATAACTCTCTCAGAAATTATGGCCTTCTTATCAATAGAAAAATGTTGCGCACAAACTGTATCGCAACATCCTGATAAATGTTCTTCAACGGACATATTCATCGATTTGTTACCTAATGAGCAATGCTCAATACCACTAGATGCAACAATATCATTAGCATTAGCTAACGACATAAATACAAGAAAAAACAATGATAACAAAACTTTCATCTTCTAATTATATCACAAAAAAATAACCTGCAAATCATTCAGAAAATTAAATCCTTTTTCACTAGGCTGAATGCGCTTATCATTTAGCTCAAGTAGTCCTAATGTCTGGGCTTTATTTAATTGTTGCTGAATTGTTGGTATTGATTGCCCTGTTCTTTGCGTAAATAAATCAGACTCAAATCCCGCCTTAAGTCGTAATGCATTCAACATAAATTCAAAACTAAGTTGCTTTACTGCGGTAATTTTGTTTTGGTTGTTCTGAGTAAAATCTTTGGGTGATTTTGATTGTAATGTGCGAAGTATTTTACCTTCTGTGGTTATTTTTCCATGTGCGCCGGCACCAATGCCTAAGTAATCGCCAAATTGCCAATAATTCAGATTGTGTTTTGCAGGTCGCTGTGAAAATGCTGAAACCTCATATTGGATAAATCCTGCTTGTTCTAATAACAGTTGTCCTTGCTCTTGCATTTCCCATGCATTTTCTTGCGAAAGTTTTGGCGGGTGTTTGGCAAAAAAAGTGTTGGGTTCAATGGTGAGCTGATAAAAAGAAATATGCGCTGGACTCAGTGCGATGGCTTGTTTAACATCGTACAAACACTCGTCAATGCTTTGCCCCTCAAAACCAAACATTAAATCAATATTAATATTATCAAATCCAACCACCTGTGCTTGTTTTAGCGTTTCAATCGCTTGCTGGCTGGAATGTATTCTGCCCAAGTTTTGCAGATATCCATCGTTAAAAGACTGCACGCCAATTGACAAACGATTCACCCCTAACTTTTTTAAGGCACTGAATTTTTCTCTATCACTTGCCCCAGGATTGGCCTCTAATGTGATTTCAATATCATCGGCAAAATCCAGTGTTTTTCTAAGTCCTGCAAACAAAACTTCCATGGCTTCAATCGAGCATAGACTTGGCGTGCCGCCACCAATAAAAATTGTTTGTATCTCTCGCCCTTGCACCCAATGCAGTTGATTTTTCAAATCTGCCAATACCGCTTGTATGTAGGCCGTATCATTCTCAGTACGCTGTTCATGCGAATTAAAATCGCAATACGGACATTTTTTTACACACCAAGGGTAATGGATATACAGTGAAAGTGGCGGAAGCACTAACAAACTTTTAATTCTTCTAATAGTGCTGTGAGTGCCTTAGCTCTATGTGAAATCGTATTTTTGACCTCAGAGGACAATTCAGCAGAAGTACAGCTCTGAGTTGGTAGATAAAAAATAGGGTCATAGCCAAAACCATTTTTGCCAACTTTCTCACGCAAAATTTCACCTTCCCAAGCACGCTGAATAATAATAGGTGTTGGGTCGTTTGCGTGTTCAACAAATACAACTGCACACCAAAACTTGGCACTGCGCTCACCATCAGCAACATCCTTCATTTCATCTAATAGTTTTTGCATGTTGGCTTCATCATTACCATGACGACCCCCATAGCGCGCTGAATAAATACCTGGCGCACCATCAAGTGCATCTACCACAATGCCTGAGTCATCTGCTAAAGCAGGAAGAGCTGATTGTTCGGATGCATTGCGCGCTTTAATCAAAGCATTTTCAACAAAAGTGAGTCCTATTTCAGGCACTTCTTCAACACCACCATCACTCATTGATACCACTTCACAGACACCTTTAAGCATGGCATTAAATTCTCTAATTTTCCCCTTATTATTGCTTGCTAAGATGATTTTTCGCATAGGTGTATAATAACTCACTTTAAATTACATTCAAAAACGATTATGACACAAGATGAAATGAAACAAGCAGTGGCACAAGAAGCATTGAATTATGTTGTTGAAGGCACTATTATAGGCGTTGGCACTGGTTCAACGGCTAATTTTTTTATTGATGCATTGGCAACAATAAAAGACAAAATCAAAGGCACAGTGGCAAGTTCTGAAGCAACAACACAGCGATTAAAATCACACGGTATTGAAGTATTTGATTTGAATGATGTTCAAAAAATGTCAGTTTATATTGATGGCGCTGATGAATCAGATGATGGTTTAAACCTTATTAAAGGTGGTGGTGGTGCACTTACTCGTGAAAAAATTGTCGCAGCAGTAGCGGATAAATTTATCTGTATTGCCGATGAGTCTAAACTGGTAGATGTAATGGGTGCGTTCCCCTTACCTGTAGAAGTTATCCCAATGAGTGCGAATTATGTCACTCGTGAAATTACCAAAAGAATAGGTGGCACCGTGAAACTCAGAGATTTCACTACTGATAATGGCAACTTGATTTTAGATGTAAGTGATTTAAAAATTACCAATCCAAAAGCTATAGAAACTGAATTAAACAGCATTACCGGTGTTGTGACTAACGGTTTATTTGCCAACAGTCCTGCAGATGTATTGCTACTTGGAACACCAAATGGTGTTCGCATGGTAACGGCTTAAACTTCATTTGAGACCTTTGCATAAATAGCCCAACCTAAATAGTCGCCCCTTAAAAACCCACTCCAACCAAAACCACCCATTTTTCCAACCATCTAAATCAACAAAACTGCTTTTTATCCAGCACCACAAAAAACCTTAGGTATTTTACAAAAAATAAGCCCAGTTTTTGCCAAAACAAAAAAATAGTGGCTATCACCAGCCATTCTCTCAAATTCCAAGCACAGGCAGCCATTAAAACATTAATCTCATCACCAACTTGCCCTTTGAGTAGGTTTCTAGAGAGTCTAAAATCTGATTTAAGATGTCCGATAATCGGCTCAATCGCTGCGCGTCTTTTACACAGTTTGCGCTTTTTGTCTTGTTGATAACGATTGTCTCGCTTAAGGGCTTTTTTAGGCAAAAGCAAACCTACCATCAGCCTGATGGATTTTGAGGGTCTGCCATTGTTTTGAGAGTAATGTTGCTCAAAGGCATCATCGAAGACTGTCCAATTGATAGTGTTGGCTAGTTGTATTAAAGGGTCTTTGACATCTAATTGAGAAAAGAGCTCTGAATGAAAAAGATTTGATTGGGTGGATATTGGGCTGGATTTAGTTAACATTTTTTTAAGCAAAACGACCAAGAAATAAGAGGTATTTTAGCAAAAGTTGGTTGATTTGTCTAGGGTTATTGTTGGTTTTATTGTTATAAATCAATTTGTTGTGTGGTTTTNAAGAATATTGGTACTGGTAGAGGTATGTAATAAATCATCTAAATTGAGTTTTAGAGTGTTATCGCCTGAGCCTGTAATGTCAATAACTTCAATGTCTTGGATGCGTCTGTCACTGATCTTGGTTAGATCTAGAGTTAAGTCTGAACCTTCTAATACAAGGGTGTCAATACCGCCGCCGCCATCAACACGGGCACGGTTGCCTGCGCCGGTTTGTTCTAGTGCGCTGATGTTGCTGGCGTTAATGAGAATGCTATCTTTACCTAAGCCTGCGTTAAACACATCCATGCCACCATTGCCTGTTAGGGTATCGTCGCCTGCGCCGGCAACGAAGATTTCATCTTTACTGGTGCCTGTGAGTGTGTTGGCATTCTTGTCGCCTAAGTAGTCAATAGCGTATTTGGAATCACCGCCCAAATTTGCTAAGTCTATGGCGCCAGTGCCGGTTTTGCCGAAGATGACATAAGATTTACCTGCAGATGATTTACCACTTGGATCAGCCTGATAGCCACTAACAATCAAATCATCCAAGCCATCGCCGTTGACATCGCCTGCGCTGGAGACTGAGAAGCCACTTTCGTCACCCACTGCCTTGCCATTAATCACAAAGCCCCCTGTGGGGTTGTTTGCATCAGCAATAGCACTTAGATTAATAGCACTACTGTTAGCTTTACCAAACACAACATAAGATTTACCTGCATTTGATTTGCCACTTGGATCAGCGTTAAAAGCACCCACAATCAAATCATCCAAGCCATCACCGTTGACATCGCCTGCGCTGGAGACTGAGAAGCCACTNTTTTTTTGGACTTTATGAAAAAATACAGGTAGTTTTGAAAATATTTTTGAAAAAATCTAAAAATTGAAATTAGGGTGGAGAATTATGAGTTATGCAAAAGTCTCGTTTAGTTTAACTCGTTCGAAATAAGAAAGTTTAAATTGTTGTCTGAAATTGTTGGGGTTTTATATTCTAAAGTGCACCAACTCGGTGGCATTGCAAGGCATGCCTGGTATATAGTTTGAGTGACCACAGAAGTATTGATAATAAGGGTTGCGCTTAAACTGCAAAACAACACGCTCATCAGAGAGATTTTCTAGTTGTTTAAGCAAAAGCAAACCTACCATCAGCCTGATGGGTTTTGAGGGTCTGCCATTGTCTTGAGAGTAATGTTGCTCAAAGGCATCATCAAAGACCGTCCAATTAATAGTGTTGGCTAGTTGTATTAAAGGGTCTTTGACATCTAATTGAGAAAAGAGCTCTGAATGAAAACGATTTGATTGGGTGGATATTAGGCTAGATTTAGTTAACATTTTTTTAAGCAAAACGACCAAGAAATAAGAGGTATTTTAGCAAAAGTTGGTTGATTTGTCTAGGGTTATTTTTGGTTTTATTGTTATAAATCAATTTGTTGTGTGGTTTTTAAGGGTTGACTAATTACAAAGCCCCTGTGGGGTTGCTTGCATCAGCAATGGCACTTAGATTAATGGCACTGCTGTTGGCTTTACCAAACACAACATAAGATTTACCTGCAGCTGGTTTACCAGTTAGATTGGCATAATAAGCACCCACAATCAAATCATCCAAGCCATCGCCGTTGACATCGCCTGCGTTGGAGACTGAGGAGCCACTATAATCATGCCTTGCCTCACCATTAATCACAAAGCCCCCTGTAGGGTTGCTTGCATCAGCAATGGCACTTAGATTAATGGCACTGCTGTTGGCTTTACCAAACACAACATAAGATTTACCTGCAGATAATTTGCCATTTGGATCGGCAAAAAAAGCACCCACAATCAAATCATCCAAGCCATCGCCGTTGACATCGCCTGCGCTGGAGACTGAGAAGCCACTACGATCATACTTTGCCTCACCATTAATCACAAAGCCCCCTGTAGGGTTGCTTGCATCAGCAATGGTGCTCAGATTAATGGCGCTGCTGTTGGTTTTACCAAACACAACATAAGATTTACCTACTTTTGATTTACCAGTTAGATCGGCAGCATAAGCACCCACAATCAAATCATCCAAGCCATCGCCGTTGACATCACCTGCGCTGGAGACTGAGTAGCCACTCCAATCACCCGCTGCCTCACCATTAATCACAAAGCCCCCTAAAGGGTTGCTTGCATCAGCAATGGTGCTTAGATTAATGGCATTGCTGTTGGCTTTGCCAAATACAATATAAGATTTACCTGCAGATAATTTGCCATTTGGATCGGCAAAAGGAGCACCCACAATCAAATCATCCAAGCCATCGCCGTTGACATCGCCTGCGCTGGAGACTGAGAAGCCACTCCAATCATCCGCCACCTCGCCATTAATTACAAAGCCACGATACAAAGCAACACTCAGCGAAGCCGTTGCTGGCTCCGATTCATTGCCATCAGTATCTGTATAAGTAATGGTAGCCACTCTGGTGCCGAGTTGTGAGGCTGCATCGGTGTTTTTAAGTTGAATGGCTTCTACTACTTTTGCCACATCAGCAGGGTTAAAAGCACCTGAGGTTTTGCTGATGATTAGGGTTTTAGAGGCGTGTGTATAGCTATATTCTAAACCACTCACTGTGCCAATGGTTTTACCCGTTACTTTGGCAATATCGGCATTTAACGCAAGCTCAGCATCTAATACTAATTTATCGTTTGCTTCATTCAAGCCAGCACCGCCTAACACCACTTTAATGGTTTTAATATCCGTATCGGTGGTGTCTGCAATGTCTGCATCAAAAGCAACGCCTGTGGCGATTTGTATTGTGCCTGTGGTTACTGAATTACTAGATTGGATGCCTGCCATAGGATCTAAATCGATAATAGGAGATGAATCGCTCACTGCAACATTGTGTTTAATCGAAGGTGTTGTTTCTTGCTTAGGTTGATTAACGGCTTTTTGTGTTTTAGTTTGACTATTTTTTGTTTGCATGGTTGGTTTCCTCAATATTGATTTAAATTAGATTAACTATCATGATACCATGATACTTTCAACTGCGTTTTTAAAATAAAAAATTCAAATCTCGATAAATCTAAATCTTTAAAAACACCATGAGACCTTTGCATAAAATAGAGATAGAGAAGATTGGCAAAATTCAATGTTTGCCCAATTGGGGATTTATTTAAACTTTGTCCTAGCGGGACTAAGACTGGGTTTTCTCTTTTAGGGATTGCCGGGTGTTACTGGAAAAATCGCCAAGTGGGTAGAAAGCAGACTTCTGATAATGATTCCTATTTATGCAAAGGTCTCACCTAAGTGGTTTTACTAAGAGATTTAGAAACATAATTGCCAACAACAAAAACAATAATGGGGAAAGCACTTTAATGGTTGAACCTACTATCTTTTAATCAATCTTTAATCTATTAACTGGCTTACCTGCCATTAGGTGCTTGTTGATGATTTCATCAATATCTTCTTCATCAATATACTGGTACCAAATATTATCGGGATAGACCACAGCGACCGGTCCGTGCTCACAACGCCCTAGACAACGAGACTCACTTACGCCAATTTTTCCTTTACCAAGTTTCCCTTCGTCACGACATTTATCTTTGGCATAACGATACATTTGTTTAGCACCGAACTGTGAACAGCAACCCTTCCCACCTTTTCGCTGGTTATTGCAAAAGAAAATATGTCGTGTGTAATGGCTCATATTTTTATGGCTCGTTGATAGCAGTGTTTTTTATCAATACCTGTTATTTTAGCAGCGAGTTTTGCGGCTTTAGATGCGCCCATTTCTGTAAGTAAAATTGGCAAAATTTTGCCCAATTGCGCTTCGCCATCAACTTTATTATTTTTATCAACACCTGAGATTAATATGACAAACTCACCTTTTTGATGATTCTCATCTTCGGTTAAATATTCAATTAAATTTGGCAAAATATCCGTCTTGATAGTTTCAAAAGACTTACTAATTTCTTTAGCAAAGCATACGATTCGCTCATCACCTAATACTTGTAATAAGTCATTAGCACAGCTAAGAATACGCTTGGGAGATTCATACAAGATAAGTGTTTCATCGAGATGTGCATTGAGCTGTATAGTTTTTAAGCGCTGTGTCTGTTTGGCAGGTAGAAATCCAACAAAACTAAAATGGTCACTGGCAATACCAGAGGCCGACAAAGCGCTAATCATTGCCGATGCACCTGGAATGGGCGAAACCTCTATATCAGCTTTTTTCGCTTCACTAACCAGTACATAACCTGGATCGCTAATCAATGGTGTACCTGCATCGCTAATCAGTGCAATATTTTTTCCTGCCAATAATTGTGCCACTATATCGGTCGTTTTGGCAGATTCATTGTGCTCGTGAAAAGCCTGCATGGGTGTGTCAATATCATAATGATTGAGTAGCTTTTTACTATGGCGTGTGTCTTCTGCTAGAATGACATCCACATTTTTGAGCGTTGCTATCGCCCTAAAAGTGATATCATCTAGATTTCCAATGGGTGTAGCAACAATATATAAAGGCATAATATGTTTAGTTTAAAACGACAAACAGGCAATAAAGCAGAAAATCTAGCACTTCAATATTTAAAAGAGAACGGACTAGAACTTATCCAACAAAACTATTTAACTAAGCTTGGTGAAATAGATGTCATTATGCTTGATAAATTGGAGCAAACATTAGTTTTTGTTGAAGTTCGTTATCGTGCAAATACGCATTTTGGCTCGGCAAGCAACACAGTTGATAACGCTAAACAAGCAAAACTCATCCGCACTGCCGAAGTTTTTTTGCAAAAACATCCAGAATATGACGATTTTATCTGTCGGTTTGATGTTGTTGGACTTGAATTTGATTTAAAATATCCTAAAATTGACTGGATAAAAGACGCCTTTGAAACACCCTAAACTTATGAAAAAAATTATTCTACCTGCCATAATAATAACCAGCACACTATTTTTAAACGGTTGTCTTCTTTCATCAGCAGTTAGTACGGCCTTTGTGGCTTCTAACGACAGACGCACTGCTGGTGAAATCCTTGATGACAACAGTATATTACTTAGTCTGCATGCTGGGAACACCAAAGAAGAAAATGAAAAGACAAAAGATGCGCATTTAAATTATATGGTTTATGACACAGAAGTGTTAGTAACAGGCGAGGTACCTAATGAGGGCATACGCAACTATGTTGAGACGCGGATACCACTCAAAGATTTTAAGATTAGCAGGGTTATTAATGAGCTACGCGTTGCGCCAAATAGTGGGATATTAAGCAGAGCTAAAGACTCAACAATTACTGCGCAAGTTGAGCTACTTTTCCTTAATCAAGATGTTTTTAACCCAATACATGTCAAAGTTATGACTGAAAATCGCAGTGTTTATTTAATGGGAAAAGTAACCTTGCGTGAGGCCAATAAAGCTACCAAAGTCGCATCTAAAGCAAATGGCGTACAACGCGTTGTTAAATTATTCCGCTACTTAAAAACTCGCCCAGCTGCTGAAATTCAACGCGAAAAAGAGAAAGAACTACAGGCAGAGAAAGACGCTAGGGCTGCAAAAGAGCTTGAAATTCTTAAAGCTAAAAGAGCAGAACTGCGTCGTCAAATAAGGGCATTAGACCCTAAAAGTGGGACAGATTTTTCACTGGAGCAAATGAATAACGATGTTGATTTTTAATCGCACCAAACTTCTCTAAAGCACTCAAATGTTGTTTTGTGCCGTACCCTTTGTGTTTGGCAAAACCATATTCAGGATAACATTCGTCCAACGCTACCATCTGCCTATCACGACTTACCTTTGCAATAATCGAGGCCGCTGAAATCACAGGCTCAATCAAATCACCTTTAACAATCGCGGTGCAATTATTCAGATTTGGACAACAATTACCATCGACCAATACTTGGTCAAATTGCATATTGAGAGCCTCGACTGCTCGTTTCATTGCCAGCATCGTGGCTTGCAAAATGTTAATTTTATCAATTTCACTTACGCTTGACTCGCCTAACGCCCATTGGCATTCTTTAGTAATTTGCGCATATAGGATTTCGCGCTTTTTCTCGCTGAGTTTCTTAGAATCGGTTAGTCCAGGCAAATAAAAATCATCTGGCAGTATCACCGCACCAGCCACCACATTACCCACTAAGCAGCCTCGGCCTACCTCATCAACACCAACAATAATCATTGGTACTCTTTAATGCGTTGCTCTAGATCGTTTGGCGCAATAAAAATAAAGACACGCCCACGCTTAGATTGTTGCAAAAGTCCTAATTTTGCCAACCTTTCTAAATCCAGTTTAGCGGTTACATAAGCAATATTTTGAGATATCTTATGCCCTTCAATGGTATAAACCGCACCTGGATGTTTGATAGCATGTTGAATAATCATCGCTTGGCGTGAGTTGAGTTTGCCGTCTGCTAAATAAGCACTTAGTAAATCTAGTGCATTACTTTGTTCATTTTGTTTTTTATCCACATAGTCAAACAGTCCATGAATAGCCTGATGGATGAATTTTAGTTGGTTATTAATAAAATAAGTCAAGTCAAACTCATCACTTTCAACCATTAAAAATGACTCACCGTACTGGCTTTGTGCTTTTTTAATATAGGTTGATAGTGTAATATATTGAAATAGCCAATAATTGTTTTTTAGTGCCACCCAGTAAAACAAAGCGCGTGCGGTGCGTCCATTGCCATCGACAAAAGGGTGGTCATACGCCAAAGCAAAATGCACAATAATCGCTCTGATAATGGGATGAACAAAAGAATTCAGCATATTGCCATTGGCGAAATCACACAGAACCTTCATTCTATCGGGCAATGATTGGTGTTCTGGGGGGCTGTGCAAGACATTACCTGTGAGATTGTCAACCACATTAATATCATCATCTCGCCTAAACCTACCTTCATCATCAGGATTGTCTATGGTGTTATCAGTAACAATTTTATGCAATTCTAGTATTAACTCGGGTGTTAAATCATCGTGCTTGTATTTATCAATAAAATTAATCGCTTGATAGTTGTTATAAATCATGCGTTGCGAATAATCCTCAGGCTCTTTATTGTGCCTTAACATATCACGCGCAACTTTTCTAGTGGTTGCTGCCCCCTCAAGTTGAGACGAGCTAATTGCCTCATCCATCAATGAACGAATGATATATTTCTTCTTATCTTTTCCAATGTTTTCGGCTTCGATAGAACCGCGCATCTGGGTGTCTATTTCGTGGATATTCTTTTGAATATCATCTGTCAAAATATAAGAAAACTCTTCAGTAAAAGGCAATAACTTTTGTTGCCCTCTGCGAGAAAATTTCAAAAAATGCCAATACTGTTCAATACTATCAAATTTATCAGGGGTTTTTAAGTGTCTAATTTTATCCCAGTGCAAATAACGCCTTTTTTCATCGACTGTAGCTGGCATCATGCCGGATTGGACCTTCTCAACGACTAATTTAAGCAACTCTTCTGTAGCTGGCAATCTAGGTGGTGCTACAATTTTCATAATAAGCAATTATTTGAAATAAAAGCATATTATAACACTAACTATCAACTTTTAAAAAACCGATAGTTAATTATTTGTAATGACACTTATTATTGATTAAACAGGGATTATTGAACTTTTTATACTGATAGTTAGTGTAAATATAAGCATATATTATTTCGAACTATCGGTTTTTAACTCAACTTAAAAAAATCTGTCAAATTGCTTTGAAACCAATATCTGTGCGGTAATAGGCGCTTGGCCAATTAATTTCTTTTAGTAATGCATAAGCATTTGCCTGCGCATCTTTGGTGTCTGTACCAAGTGCGGTGGCACACAACACGCGCCCACCGCTTGAAACAACATTATCACCATCGCTCTTAGTGCCCGCATGAAATACTTTTGCTGATTCATTGTCTACTGGTAAGCCAATTATCTCATTTGAAGGGTGGGCATCTGGGTAACCATTTGCTGCCAAAACCACGCCCATTGCTGAACGAGCGTCCCATTCAATATTCGCTTGGTCTAATTTTTGTTGTGTGGCTAATAAACATAATTGCGCCAAATTGGATTTAAGGCGCATCATAATTGGTTGCGTTTCTGGGTCACCAAAACGACAATTATATTCCAATACTTTGGATTTGCCATTGCTGTTAATCATCAAGCCTGCGTATAGAAATCCAGTGTAAGTATTACCTTCAGCTGCCATACCCTCTACTGTTGGGCGAATGACGCTGTCCATTACATCTTGAAAAATTTCATCCGTCACAATCGGTGCTGGCGAATAAGCACCCATACCGCCTGTATTTGGACCTTTGTCGCCATTGTCTCTGGCTTTGTGATCTTGTGAAGTTGCCATTGGCAAAATATTTTTACCGTCAACCATCACAATAAAGCTGGCTTCCTCTCCACTCAAAAACTCTTCAACCACCACACGCGATCCTGCTTTACCAAAACGATTGTCTTCAAGCATATCATGAATAGCATCGGTTGCTTCTTGTTGAGTATTAGCGATAATCACACCCTTGCCTGCGGCCAAACCATCGGCTTTAATCACAATCGGTACACCTTTTTCCTTGACATATTCTACTGCCAGGTCTACTTCGGTAAAAACACCATAAAAGGCGGTTGGAATATTATTTCTGTCAAGAAAGTCCTTACAAAATGCCTTTGAACCTTCCAATTGTGACGCTGCCTGAGTTGGGCCAAACACGCTCAAGCCCTGCGCTTGAAATGCATCCACTACACCCATCACGAGTGGCGCTTCAGGGCCTACGATGGTAATATCAATATTGTTACTCTTGGCAAAATCAATCAGCGCACTGATGTCTTGGACGCCAATATCAACATTTGTAAGCTTGTCTTCTAATTCTGTACCCGCATTACCCGGTGCAACAAACACTTCTTCAACGCTGTCAAATTTAGCACACTGCCAAGCCAATGCATGCTCACGACCGCCACTACCAATTACCAATACTTTCATATATATTCCTCAATAAATTCTTTAAACTTCTTGTGTGACATAATCTGAGTGCCATCACAATTAAACGACATTGACACCGTTGAATTAAACAAATTAATAGTCACTGAACGCAAATAATAACCCTCAAGATGTCGCAACTTGATAAGATTTTTTAAAATAAAACGCAGATCATTAATATTGGTTAATTTTTGCATGCTTTGATTACGCTCATGCAAAGATTGCTGCCACTGCAAAGAAAGCATACCAAACACTTCATCATTTTCAAGCATCTTATAAATGCGTTTAATCAATTGACTTTTTTTCTTTAAAGGGATTTTGTTGAAATGAAAATCCACATAATCAGAATTAAGCAAATCATCTGCCAAATGCACTTCGGTATTAAATGGGTCAAACACACTTGACACACGCACCTCAGCATTATTAAGCCCAATGACCAAGCGATAAACACCTGTATCAAGTAATAAATCTAACCAAACTTGTGAGAGTTGCTCCAGATTTTCATCCACACTGTTAAACGCTCGCTCACGATTATAAACACTCTCACGCAGGCTTTTATCACCTTTGATAGAATGCATCAAATTGTTATTAAAATAATAACCAACAAGTGCGTCTTTCTTCTTCATATGAATAATCGTTTAGGTTGTAAATAGCCGCATTCTATCTGTCCGATACCTAGAAAAACGGCATTTTCATCAAACATTTTAACCAAACTATCGACTTGATTTTCAATTTTAATCTTTCTGCCATAACGAATATCAATACCTTGCTGTTGGTTAACACTAACGCTGTGAATATTTGGCAATAAATCTTCACTTTTAAAAATTTTAGCATCCAATGCTGTAAAGTCATCACTTGCCAAGGCCTCCAATTCAGCAAACTTAAGGGTTTGTGCAATATCCACATGTGCAAAACCTATGCGTCTGAGCTCGATAACATGTGCACCACAACCTAATTTATCACCGATATCAGCAATCAATGAGCGAATATAAGTGCCTTTTGAGCACGACACTTCTAAACTGATGATGCCGTTTTCATAGCCCAAAAAATCAAGTTTATAAATAGTGACTAAGCGTGCTTTGCGTTCAATTTCAATACCTTGTCTAGCAAGTTTGTATAAAGGCTGCCCATCTTTTTTAAGCGCTGAATACATCGGTGGCACTTGCTCAATATCACCTTGGAAACTTAGTGCAACTGCTTTCACTTGCACCTCATCAAGTTGCTTAAAATCTTTTGTCTCAGTGATTTCACCTTCACAATCCAGTGTATCTGTTATTTGCCCTAACTGCCCACGCACAAAATAACGCTTATTATCATTAAGCAAAAATCCTGCGACCTTAGTGGCTTGTCCTAAGCAAATCGGTAATATGCCACTAGCAAGTGGATCTAATGCGCCTGTATGTCCTGCTTTTTTAGCAAAGAATAAGCGTTTGACTTTTTGTAATGCAGCATTGGAACTCAGCCCTGTGTCTTTATCAAGCAAGACAATGCCGTTAATTTCTCTGCCTTTTTTATTTTTTGCCAAGGGATGGAAGGTTAGAAGCTTTATCTAAATTAAGCGAATACTCAACTTTTGTTGTAGGATCACGAAAATAATCAGTTAACGACCCTTGAAATAATAACCCAACAGGCGTTAATATCGTAAGCACTATTGCAAACCAATAACTATTTTTTGTTATTTTGGCACTCTGTTCTTGTATATGCTTTTCTACATCGTTCTCTAATTTATTATTATGATTTCTTAATTGTTCATTTTCATCTATAACTTTTTGTAATTCTTGTTCTTGTGTATCAGAGGAAATTGACGCTGCCAATGATAACTCCTCTAACAGATTTAAACTCTCAATTAACTGCGACTGAATGCTATCATAGTATTCAACTCTAGTCTGAACCTTAAAACGCTCAGTCTGGATTTTGATCAATATTTTTTTTAATTTTTCAGCAATATTTGTGCGCTTTTCTGAATTCTCAACATAGACTAAGGATGTTACAAATCTATCATTAAGTGTTAGAATAAATAAATCAAGTGTGTCATAATAAGCGCGCTTACAATGCTTATATGCTTCTATAACATCCTCTTGTTTGTCGCTTTTTAGAATATGGTGTGCAGCATAACGCAATTGGTTAATAGCCTGTTGGGATGTAACTTCCAAAGAAAGATTTGCGGTTGTCCGAATGAGTTTTTCTGTTTCAAAAAACCACACTTTAACATCTTCAATTGTTATATTAGAATCAGAATCTTGGTTAAAGTCTTGAATGCTTGCTTTCATTTCTCGCTCAAGCAAACTAATAATATCCACTATGTTATTGAGATATTAACAAGGCTTTGGCGTGTAGCTCATCACTACTAAGTCTGTGATAGGAATTTTTGTTGTTATTGTCCACCTGAACACAACCCTTGCTTTTGCAATCAACAAGGCTACTAGAAAACGGTTTTCCGACTCTAGCATCTGCATTGTTATGTATTTTTGTTATTTCTGGATTACAATAAAATTTGGAGTAGCCCATCTTCTCTTTTAAATAAGCCTTTATCGACATATTTTCATCTCTTTGCACCGAAAATATTATTAATTATACTTAATAAACATGTGGTGTCTGCATCAATATTCCTCTCTAAAGCTTAGCAAGTAAATCATCAATTCTCGCACCCGTGTTTGGTGCTGAATCATAAATAAACTTGAGTTCTGGCGTGTGTCGTAGGTCTAGTGTCTTTGAAAGACGAGAACGGAAAAAACCACTGGCTTTTTTTAACAAAGGCACAACAGCCTCTTTTTGTTCTTCAGGTACGGTGTAAAAAACCCTGGCACTGCTCAAATCACGGCTGGCGAGAACATCGGTAATGCCCACTGCTTGCAATCTTGCATCTTTGGTTTCTTGTCTTAGCAACATGACTAATTCCCGACGAATCAACTCGTTAATCCTTTCAACTCTATAGGAGGGCTGCTCTGCCATTAATTAAAAATGAGTCTATAAAGTACGAGCACTTTCAACACGCTCAAAAACTTCAATTTGGTCGCCTGCTTCAACATCATAACCCACAACACCAATACCACATTCAGTGCCTGATTTAACTTCTTTAACGCTGTCTTTAAAGCGTCTTAGAGATTCTAATTCACCTTCAAAGACAACCACATTATCACGCAATACACGGATTGGCGAGTCTTTTTTAACCACACCTTCTTCAACCATACAACCCGCAATATCACCCAATTTTTGCGACCTAAATACTTCTTTCACATTGGCAATACCGATAATATTTTCACTAAGCTCAGGGCTAAGCAGTCCGCTCATAATGGCTTTAACATCATCAATTAGATTATAGATAATTGAATAATATTCAATGCGTACACCTTCTTCGTCTGCTGTTTTACGCGCCATAGCATCGGCACGCACATTAAAGCCAAGCACCAAAGCATCAGAAGTAGCTGCTAAGTTAATATCGGTGTTGTTAATACCACCCACACCACTAGAGACCACCTTGACTCTCACTTCATCTGTTGATAGCTCTTCTAAGGCCTCAACCAACGCTTGCGCCGAGCCACGAACATCAGATTTTAAAAGTACATTAACCGTTGATATGTCGCCTTCTTCCATCTTCTGTAAGAAGTTATCCATCTTCGAAGCTTGTTGTTTTTGCAACTCGGCTTCGCGATCACGCGCCTTTCTAAAGTCAGCTACTTCACGCGCTTTACGCTCAGATTCTACCACTAAAACTTCATCACCTGAGTCCGGCACACCTGACAAACCAAGCACTTCAACTGGCGTTGAGGGCGTTGCTTCTTTTAAAATTTCCCCTTGATCGTTAACAATTTGCTTAACCTTGCCATATTCCAAACCGGCAATCATAATATCGCCTTTCTTTAAGGTGCCTGATTGTACAAGAATAGTCGTTACCTTGCCACGGCCTTTTTCAAGGCGTGCTTCTAATACTCTGCCTTGTGCTGGACCTTTGGTAACTGCTGAAAATTCTGAGATCTCAGCAGTAAGCGTAATAGCATCTAATAGCGCATCAATGCCTTCACCCGTATGTGCGGATACACCTACCATCATCACATCTCCACCCCATTCTTCTGAGATAACATCATGTGATGAAAGCTCTTGCTTAACCTTGTCAAGATTAGCGCCTTCTTTATCAATTTTATTGATTGCTACAATAATGGGTGCTTTGGCGTTTTTTGCGTGTTTGATTGACTCAATCGTTTGTGGCATAACGCCATCATCTGCTGCCACCACTAAGATAACAATGTCAGTGGTGCTAGCACCACGAGAGCGCATTTTCGAAAACGCTGCGTGCCCTGGTGTGTCAACAAAAGTAATCTTACCGTCTTTTGCATGTACTTGATAAGCACCAATGTGCTGAGTAATACCACCCGCTTCACCATCGGCAACTTTTGCCTTGCGAATATAATCTAATAGGGATGTCTTGCCATGGTCAACATGACCCATAATTGTGACTACTGGCGGTCTGGCACTTTCATTGCCACTTGCTTTTGATTTTTCGATTAATTTGTCTTCAATGGTTTCTTCTTTACTAACAACGCCTGTGTGCCCCATTTCTTCTACTACTAAAAGCGCGGTATCTTGGTCAATAACATCGTTGAGTGTGGCCATCACGCCCATGCCCATCAATACTTTTAGCACCTCTCCCGCTTTGGTGGCCATCTTTTGTGCCAAATCACTAACCTTGATATTATCAGGTATAGAGACTTCGTGAACCACTTTTTCAATTGGCTTTTGAAAGCCATGCTGTGCTTGCTCTTCTTGGATTTTTTGGCTAAGGCGCGTTCTGTCTTTCTTTTTCAGTTTTCTACTTGGGTTCTTCTTAGCAACATGTAACTGCTTACGCCCATCTGTACCTGATGTATTACGCAAACGCTTTGGTTTTTTCGACTTATCATCACTATTTGCATCACCCGTTTTTTTAGTATTTTCTGTTTGTTGTTTTGCTTGCTCTTGCTGTTTCTTTAAGTCCTCTGCTTCCTCTTTTTGCAAACGCGTCATTTCTTGACGCTTAGCATCTTGTGCTAATAACTTCTCATCTGCTTCACGACCGGCCTCTAATGCCTCTAGCGCCTCTTTTGCTTTTAATACTGCCACATCATCTTGCACGGATGTTATAGGTGCTTTTACAGAACGCTTTTTCTTAACCTGAATCTTGACACCACCTGCACTATCGCTAGACTGAGTACTGGGTTTGCGCGACACTGAAATACTAGATTTAGCCGGCCCACGCTTAGATAAGCCCGCCATCAAAATTTTGCGCTCATCACCTGAAATCTCAGAATTAGCAGTCTTGCCTTCAATGCCAGCATTTACCAGAATCTCAATAACTTCATCCGGAGTTTTTTTCAGTGCTGTAGATAATGATTGAACTGTAGCCATATGTTTTACCTATTTATATAATTTTTTAACAAAAGTCTTTTTTTTTTTGCTTATTTAAACCAACCTTCGTTTTCTCTCGCTGTCATGATAATTGCTGATGCCACTTCCTTATCTAGCCTTTGAATATCTAATAATTCATCAATTGATAATTCCGCTAAGTCATCCACTGTAGCAATTTCCGCCTCAATCAGTGCTTGTGCTAAGTCTTCATCAACACCTTCAACACTGGTTAATACTTCAGAAGATTCTGCATCACCTAAAGCCTGTACAAGTTGTGCATCAGAAGCGCGTTCTTGTAATTCTTCAACCATTGTTGCATCAAACTCTTCAACTGCCTCTAAACTAGCGGCATCTGCATCTGCAATATCATCAATACTGGCAAAGCCTTCGTCAATTAAAACACCTGCCACTTCAGAATCAACGCCTAATTGCTCAGCTAATTTTTCGCTAATCTTTTGATTTTCTTCGGTTTGTTTATTGTCAGATTCACTCACTGACATTACATTTAACTTCCAATTAGTCAAGCGTGATGCCAATTTAATATTTTGACCGCCACGACCAATAGCCAATGCTAACTGGTCTTCTTCAACGGCAATATCCATTGAGTTTTTGTCTTCATCAACCACAATTGAGCTGACTTCTGCTGGCGCCATTGCGTTAATCACATATTGTGCAGGGTCTTCATCCCACAAAATAACATCCACACGCTCACCGTTTAATTCATTTGACACCGCCTGCACGCGTGAACCACGCATACCGATACAAGAGCCAATTGGATCTAGGCGCTTGTCTTTTGCTTTAACCGCTAACTTTGCACGCAAACCAGGGTCGCGACTAACGCCCATAATCTCAATCACGCCCTCAGAAATCTCTGGCACTTCCATCTCAAACAACTCAATCATCATCTCAGGTGCAGTTCGACTCAAGAAAATTTGCGCCCCACGAGGGCTTGATTTTACTTCTTTAATATAGGCCCTTAGGCGGTCGTTCTTACGAATTGATTCATTTGGGATTAAATCAAACTTAGGGATCATGCCATCAACACCACCCATATCAACATGGGCATTGCCTCTGTCAATGCGCTTAACAGTGACCATAACAACCTCACCCATACGCTGAGTGTAATCCTCAACAATCACTTCTCTTTCTGCTTCACGAACTTTTTGGATAATGACTTGTTTGACAATTTGTGCAGCAATACGGCCAAAGGCTTCGGTTTCTATTGCCTCACGCACAAAATCTTCAACTGCCACGCCATTTGCATCTTTTGCATGAATGTGTAATTCTGAGTCAAACGCAGTGCCGTCATCGTCAACAAAATTTTCACCATCTTCAATAACCATCCACTGTCTGAAAGTAGAAAATTCACCGGTTTTTCTATCAATCTCAACATGAGCATCAATATTATTGTTCTTTTTGGTTGCCGCTGCTAACGCTTCCTCTAAGGCTTCAAACACGCACTCTTTGGTAATGTTTTTCTCGTTAGAGATCGCTTCAACCATTAAAAATAAATCTTTACTTTCCATCTTTTCTCCTAAAATAGGCGACTAAAAATGCGCCACCAAATTTGCCTTCTCAATCAACTCAATATCCAGCTTATAGCTGCCTGTGTCTGTCATCAACTCAATGCTATTGTTAGCCTCGCTCACACTGCCAATAGCGCCATTAAACTTCCTTTGTCCATTAACCGACCTTAATAATCTTAACTTAACATCGTGTCCTAAAAAACGCTGATAATGTTCAATATTAAATAACGGTCTTTCAACACCTGGCGATGACACTTCCAGATTGTATTGTGTCATAATCGGGTCCTCCACATCAAAAATACTACTTAATTGATGCGATACTGTTTCACAATCGTTAAGCCCAATGCCTTGGTCTGAGTCAATATAGACTCTCAAGATACTGTGCTTACCGCTGGCAATATATTCAATACCCACCAGCTCATAACCCATATTTTCAATCACTGGCTGAATCAATGCTTCAATTTTATCTGTAATTTTTGCCATATTTAAAATAAACCCTTAACAAAAACCCCCCTAAAAAGGGGGGTCGTAATCATTTGGTAGCGGGGACAGGATTTGAACCTATGACCTTCGGGTTATGAGCCCGACGAGCTACCGAACTGCTCCACCCCGCACTAAAAGAGACAATTTTACGCACTTATGTTGTAAATGTCCACTAAAAATACAAATTAATTCAATAAACCAGCAAAAATTGCCGTATCTTCACCACTAAAGACCCTTTGTAATCAGACAGAGTTGATACAAAAAACAGCATGATATTCTGTTCAATACCCCCCCTATTCTCATTCTTAATACAACGAAAACTAAAGCCGTTAGCACGATTTTGGACGAGTCTTGTATCGTTATGCTTAAAGATACAAAACCTTTATCACTCAATAATTGCAAATCTTTACTCATTCGCAGAAACAATCTTAGGGTTTCCACGCGCTTTGTTCGGCGTTTTCAATATGGGCAATTCTAGCTGATTTTTTACTTTTGTTGGGTTTGTACACACCAATCAGCAAATCTAAACTACTTTGCTTCATTTTCTCACCTAAGCTAAATTGATATTTTCTTGCTTTTAAGCATTACGCTTGTGTTTGCGCATCGTAATACGCCAAATGCTGTTATTGGCGTGTCATGCTACAACGATATTGACTTAACGCAAAACGCATACAATCAAGGTTTAAACCATGTAGCGTTCAGTGCATTTTTCCATCAGCCACCAATTATTCTATATTCTGTCCCTAACGCAACGAACGCTCAGACCAAGAGTACGTTGAGCGTCTCCGATGGTCAAACCAGCTGTAACACCTTGCTTTTTTATGATGCTAAACTTACGACTACGCCCCTGCTGCCCCGTCGTAGTATTGCGAACCCACAAGGCGACATCAGCGTCTTTATTTTTAAAGGCACTACTCGCCGATGAATCGCGGAAACCAGCAGCTGGGATTCTTAAGAAGCTGGATGCGGCGTCGCTGACACTATATACAGCACTATTCGCTTTCTTTAGCTCTTTCTTTAGCTCTGCCTCAGTTGGAACGCTAAAGCCTGCAGGGCAAATGTCATTTTTACCGCCATCTGCCCAAGCGGCTATTCTAAGTGCACCACTACTATCAGCTGTAGTCCAATCCGCCCAGCCGTAAATAAAATGACCTTGTCCTGAAACAATACCACTTGATTGAGTTTGTGTGCCCGATGATGTAGATGATGAATGTCCATCTTTTGCTCGTCCCCATTGATAATAATCACCATAAGCTGCACTGTCAGTACCTGAATCGGCAACTTTTGTTGCACCGAGATTTCTATCAAGCCATACTCTGCCTGTCTTGGGTGAGGTGACCATTTCATAAGTTAGTCCATTAAATACTATTGGGGTGCGTGTTTTAATACAACGAACGCTAAATTTGAAACCAGAAGTGATGCTGTTGCTGGTAGAGAATTCCCTATTGCTGGAGGCGATGGTCAAATAACGACCCTCTCCGCTAACAGTAGTCTTAGTCCACAAGAAGACGACATCGCCAGCCAAGTTGTCAGATGTCTTGCCACCGCCCGCAGCTGGCAACTTAAGGAAGCTAGAAAGGGCTGTTGTAGGAGTACTAATCGGAGTAGGGACGATGGTCTCTGCCGCCAACTCTCCCTCAGTTGGTACGCCAAAGCCTGCTGGGCAGATGTCGTTATTGCCACTAATGTCACTAAATGGGTAATGATCTCCATAAGCAGCGCTGTCATCCTTTTTAGTAGCTACTTGTATTGCGCCGAGATTTCTATCAAGCCATACTCTGCCTGTGTCAGGTGAGGCGACCAGTTTGTAAGTTAGTCCTTTAAACGATATTCCTCCTTCTCCCCTTTCAATCATTATTTTATTACTACGCTCTACCCAAGCAAGTGCGCCTAAGTCCATTTTGCGACTGTCTTTAAAGGCTTTGCTGGCAATGGCAAAATTGGTGAATTTTTGTTTGTTGCCCAGTGGTAGTTTGACAGTGAGTTTGCCGTAGCTTTTGGCATCCATAGTGTTGTTGTTTTCTTGACCTAGCTCAAAACTTACCGAAGGTGTGATCTCAATATCCACACCCAGAATATTACCCTTAATGTCTGGACCTGTTTTAGTGTCCCAGTAATAATAAGTGCCTTTGATTTTTGCCCAAGGTAAGTAAGGGGCTTGACCGCTAAGCTTGACATCATAACCTGACCTACCCCTCTCTTTTATACTGTTGACTAATTTTTCGTCTGAAAATACATGGTATTTATTGATATTGGCACTAAAGTTAGCACGCTGGTATTCCAAACCAAGGCTTAAGCGTTTGTGCTTGGACTTGGACTCATAGTCGGTAAACACATTAATACCTGCGATGGCCATGTCGTTTTCTACCAATAGACGATGACCAACGCCTAAGTTAACTGTAGTGCGGCGACTATCAATACTTTTGCCAGAAGCGATGCTAGCTTGAATGAAAGTTAATGCTTTGCTATTGGCATCAAGCTCAGATATCGGCTGAATGGTTCTGAGGCTGTAATTTAGTTTTTTTGAGCTCAGTCCACCAATACTTACCTCGCTACGACCTGCACCAAATGCGTTTAAAAATGTATTGGCTTTGTTGTTCACAAAACCTTCGGTTTTGTTAATGGCTTGGTTTTTAATGTCTGTGGCAACCTTCTTGCCCAGTTGGTTGGTATTGCCTGAGTTGGTAGAACCTAGGGCGGCGCGAGTTGTGCCTGCGACTTCTTTGAGTAAAGTGGTGGCTTGGTTGTCAT
>NZ_UEXF01000073.1:156310-157513 GCF_900127505.1 thiotrophic endosymbiont of Bathymodiolus puteoserpentis (Logatchev)
ATGGCTTGGTTTTTAATGTCTGTGGCAACCTTCTTGCCCAGTTGGTTGGTATTGCCTGAGTTGGTAGAACCTAGGGCGGCGCGAGTTGTGCCTGCGACTTCTTTGAGTAAAGTGGTGGCTTGGTTGTCTTTCTTGGTGGTATTGCTCTGCTTGTGTGTGTAAGGCTTACTGAGGTCTAGGTAGGCTTCTTTGTTTAGCTCTTCTTTGTTAGGTTGCTCAGAGTTATCAGCAGCAAAAGCATTAAAAGACAATGTGATTAACAGGCTAAGCGCAAGAAAGTGCTTGAATTTACTAAGGCCACTAAGTGTTGAGGCTGGCGTTAATTGGGATTTTGTTGTGTTTATTGTCATGGTAAATTAAGTTTATGTAATAAGAATTACGAGCATTTTACCATTGTTCTTTATTTTTTGTACAATTTTTTTTGACTATTTTGAATATCCCTAAAAATTCTGATGAAATTTTTTGAAACCTAAAAAAATGCACGGTATTTGAATGCCAAGTTAATACGCGCTAGCAAAGACTTTTATAATGCTTATGGACATTGCTTAGATTCACATCATAAGTGCAACACTCAATTAGTCGGCCAAAGGGTATATTAACCACCCTTAATCCGACAAGAAAAAGGAGTGAAACATGCAAAAATATACACAATTGACCTACGAACAAAGATACCATATTTACCTGCTAAATAAACAAGGATACAACCAAATCTTTATTGCCAAGAGACCTTTGCATAAATAGNACTGGGCTTATTTTTTGTAAAATACCTAAGGTTTTTTGTGGTGCTGGATAAAAAGCAGTTTTGTTGATTTAGATGGTTGGAAAAATGGGGGGGTTTGGTTTGTTTGGAGTGGTTTTTAAGGAGCGACTAAATAAACAAGGATACAACCAAACCTTTATTGCCAAATCAATGGGTAGAAACAAATCAACTATTTCTAGAGAATTATCTCGCAATACTGGCAAAAGAGGTTATCGCCATAAGCAAGCCAACAGGCTTGCTGACGAACGACATCAAAAAAATAAAGCCATCAAACTCACAGATTGTGTTAAAAATTACATTAGTGAAAAGCTAAAAGAATATTGGAGTCCTGAACAAATCATGGGACGCTTGGAATTAGACAAAAAGATTAAAATTAGCACTGAAACCGCCTACCGCTTTGTCTTGCAAGACAAAGCGGTAGGCGGAGCGCTTTACAAATACCT
>NZ_UEXF01000074.1:0-1422 GCF_900127505.1 thiotrophic endosymbiont of Bathymodiolus puteoserpentis (Logatchev)
GCTATAGAGGCAGTTATTGGTGGCACCATCTCGATGATTGGCGGCGGTAAATTCGCAAACGGGGCGCAGACGGGGGCGTTTAGGTATTTGTTTAATGAGGGTATGCGTCATGGTAGGGCATTTAGTAATAGTCTTAAATTTAAAACCCAACATGATGCTGCATTTTATGCTTTAAGAATTAATTCTACTTCTATTTCTGAAAATAGGGAGCATGGTGGTTTGATTTATAGAAATTCAGATGGGTAATTCGCAAACGGGGCGCAGACGGGGGCGTTTAGGTATTTGTTTAATGAGGGTATGCGTCATGGTAGGACATTTAGTAATAGTCTTAAATTTAAAACCCAACATGATGCTGCATTTTATGCTTTAAGAATTAATTCTACTTCTATTTCTGAAAATAGGGAGCATGGTGGTTTGATTTATAGAAATTCAGATGGGTCTTATTCATTCACTGGACCGACAGCAGGCGACAAAAGATCAGTGGATCCTAGGAATGCACCAGCACCTAATGGTGCTAATGTAACGGCTTATTATCACACTCATGGAGCGTATAAT
Organism: thiotrophic endosymbiont of Bathymodiolus puteoserpentis (Logatchev); assembly: GCF_900127505.1. Classification (NCBI taxonomy): domain Bacteria; kingdom Pseudomonadati; phylum Pseudomonadota; class Gammaproteobacteria; species thiotrophic endosymbiont of Bathymodiolus puteoserpentis (Logatchev). Next base: position 556 of record NZ_UEXF01000074.1, read on the forward strand.
CTAAAATACAACGACGAAGACTTTTCTACTAATGGAGACATTCCTTATGCAAAAAGGAATAAAATGAACGGATATTTAGCGACTCCTATGGGCAAGATCAAATATTATGATTATACTAACGATGTAATTAAGGTGTTACAACAATGAAGGGGATTACAATGATGAAGACGCTATTTTTATTTATTTTTATAAATACTCATGTTATGTCTAATTCTAATATGGATAAATATATTGATTTTGATATTATAGAAAGTTATAAAAAACCTATAACAATGCCTGCTAAATATTTAGAAGTGTTTAGTGTTGTTTATAAAGATTTTTTTACTGGTAGATATCGTTCTGATGAAATAGAAAGCTATATAGTCAACATATCNTTTTTATTTATTTTTATAAATACTCATGTTATGTCTAATTCTAATATGGATAAATATATTGATTTTGATATTATAGAAAGTTATAAAAAACCTATAACAATGCCTGCTAAATATTTAGAAGTGTTTAGTGTTGTTTATAAAGATTTTTTTACTGGTAGATATCGTTCTGATGAAATAGAAAGCTATATAGTCAACATATCTGAATCCAAATATTTGTATATTATTAAATTCCATACTCCATGGAAGCAACTTGTGTTGGGTGGAGGTTCTGGCTTTTATCACATAGATAAGCATACTATGAAAATTATTAAAGTTGAATTTTACAAATAAAAATTAAAAATAAAAGGGTAGAATCGGTTGAGTAAAAGGGGACGCTACCCTTGGAGGATTATACTTAGTCAACCCTTAAAAACCACACAACAAATTGATTTATAACAATAAAACCAACAATAACCCTAGACAAATCAACCAACTTTTGCTAAAATACCTCTTA
>NZ_UEXF01000075.1:0-20277 GCF_900127505.1 thiotrophic endosymbiont of Bathymodiolus puteoserpentis (Logatchev)
GAGCGCGTCAATGGCACGATTAAGAATGCAACAGTTAAGGCGATAACGTATCAAAACATTGATGAAATGAAGCAAGATTTGAACAAGTTTTTGATTTTTTATAATTTTAATCGTGGACATGGTGGACTTAGAAAAGAGATTAAGGTAAGGACGCCTTATGAGGCTTTAGAGTATTGGTATAATTTGAAGCCTGATTTGTTTATCAGAAAGCCTGATATGTTTCGGAGTGTGGTTTTTGAAAGTAGGGAATAACGTGGTGAAACCTGACAAATAATAGACCTAGGAAATGCTTGGGGTACAAGACCCCATTTGAGGTCTTTGCCAAGATGACTGGCAAAGACTATTTTTTAAATGGAAGTGTTGTACTTATGGGTTGAATTCGCCAAACAATGTTTAATTTAGTTGGATACATTTCAAGACACTTTTTTCAATTCAGGCATCTTTTGAGCGGATGTTAAATGCAGATGCGCCAGAAATTGCCATGATTTTTCTGTTGGTATAGTTCTTGGCATAGCCTAATTTTTGTTCAATTGTTAGATTTATTCTTTCTTTTCTTGGTTTTATTTGTAATCATTATTGACCTCCTTATATTTTTCATTATAAGGCTATCTTTGTGTCCAAGTTTATCAGCCCATTACAACTTTTCCAAACAAGAATTGGAATACCTAGAGTCTATCTAACCAATCAGCAACTTTAACAATAAGGCGCTCAATCGAACCATCATTCTTATTGTAATAATGTTGCGCATTTTCAATAATCATCTGCGCTGATTTTTTATTGCCTGCAATCTTAATTAGATGCTTCCTGTAGTCTGCTAATTTTCTCACCCCAGAAAAATCCTGGTCAGCATAAACATCTAAGATAGGCACCGACATCTTGTGAAATGGGAAACCATTAACAATCTTTTGCTTGTAATCTGTTGCACCCGCGCCAATACCAATATAACCTTCAATCTTGCTATCACCATATTTCTCAATGTAGCTTGTTGCCATATGTGCACCACAGCCGTGTGCAATCAGTACAATATTATCAATCCCTTTTTCTTTATAAAAATTAATCGCTGCATCAATACGCTCATGTGAATAAGGGAAAATTGGCACATAATCGTAATATTTGGCCTCCTTACCCAATACTGGCATCTGTACCGATAATGTATGCCAGCCCTTTTCTGTCAAACCAATGCGTAGTGGCTTAATCGTATCCGACCAGTTTGCGTGCTGCCCACGATTATGCAAGATAATGACGCCACCCTTGGGTTTATCCGCTTCACTTTCCATAAAGATACTAAAAATTTCCCTGCCATTTTTAAGTGTTAAATACTCAACATCGCCATCCAAAACTGCATCAGCAATTTGATTGACAAGGCGATGCTCTCTATCAAAGTATGGACCAACCCCTACAAACTGATTGAACTCAGCGCGTAATTTATTCGGATTAAACTCACCAAACATTGGCAAGTCTGGCAATTTCGGTATAAATGGTAATGGAAAATCTGCATAAACACTGTGTGTACACACCAGTATTGTTAAACTTAGTAATATTTTATTCATTCTATTCTCTCTTCAATTTATCCAACGCAGTTTGTGCCTGCGGATGGTTGTTGTCTTTTGCTCTTTGAAACCAATAAGTTGCCTCCTTAAAACTGTTTTGCTCTAAAAATAACGAAGCCAGATTAAACTGCGCGTATTCATCATTCATATTCGCTGCTGTTAGCCACCATTGCTGCGCTTGGTTTTTCTTACCTTGTTGATAATACAACATTGCCAATTCACTCTGAGCATAAGAAAGCCCTTGTTTAGCAGCTTTTTCAAACCATTCAAATGCTTTCTTTTCATCTTTACTTACACCCAGCCCATGCAAATAACTCAGTCCAATATTATTCTGAGCTGGGCTATGCCCTGCTTTGGCAGCATGCATCATCCATACAAATGCATTTTTGTTGTATCCTGCCTGCGAGTAATGATAGCCAGTGCGATACCATGAGTTTGCACGACTGTCTGCAAATGCTGGTGGTACGCTTAATACCCCCAATACAAAGAGTGAAAACACCACTACAAAACTTTGATTTTTTTGCATTATTATGTGCTTTTATTCTGTCAAGTCATTTCACAATAATGAATAACCAAAAAAATACTATTTTTTTTATCAACAATAATCATTCATTATTATGTAACAACCTTGCAATAAAAAAGGGCGTTATTACGCCCTTTTCCTTAGTTAAAAGTCATTAAAAATTACTTCTTTAAATTGTTAACTGTACTAAGTCCTAATGAATGCCATGCATTCATACCACTGCGGTAATACTTAAGTTTGTGCTCTGGGTAACCCAGCGAAAGTAGCGCTCTAATTGCTGCAGGTGATTGACCACACCACAAACCATTACAGAACAAATACAAAGTTTTGGCTTTACTGAAGTTAAAAATACCATCTTGTTCAGTCACACCAAACCTTTTGGTTAGGATCTCCATCACTGCATCTGGATCCTTAGCAATTGCCTTAGCGTTTAGTTTCTTGTATGAGATGTTAACTGCACCTTTGATTGTGCCACCTTTTTTAGCGGTAGTCCAAACTGGCGTGCGTGCATCAATCACCATTTTTGACTTATCACCTCTAGAAATATCACGAAGTGCATAGAGAACATCTAATTCGCTCACTGTATCAACGGCTGCTGGTGCAAACGGGTTTGTTGGTTGGATACAAAACGGCGGACAAGGACGCGAAGTCTTTGCAAATACTGGATTAATAGTGGCTTTGTTGTTTTGATTACGAGAGATACCTGCTATGCTCATAACGCCTTTAGTGATGCCAACTGGCTTATTAGCTGTTACAGCCGTTGACGCTAATAATGCTATTGATGCAACACTTATTACTAATGTTTTAAGTTTCATTTTGTTTCCTTTCTTTGTTATAAAAAAATAACTCTTTCGAGTTGGTTATTGATAGCCCTCTATCATAAGTGGCACTAAAAATTCTTGTCATTTATTTGCTAATCGCAACTAGGCTCTTCTTCTAAGTTGTGTTGTGCGTAATAATCAACCACACAAACCTCGCGTTTATCTTCATCATCAATGTCTTCGCAACGATCTTTGGCACCATCACGCACTGCTTGCATTTGTTTTTCAGTGGGCTCGTCATTTAAAACAGCAACACCATCTTTTACATCAGCAAATACATTAAAACTTAATAACAACCCAAATAATATGGCTAATTTTTTCATTGTTGCTTCCTATATTTTGATTAATTGAAAACTGTTATTATTCACAAGAAAAAATACTTTGCAAGTCTATCTATATTTAATAATATTATAATAATCCAATATTGTTGATCGATTATACAAATTCTAAGTGCAAATTTTTGTTGGTTGATGACACCTGATTCAAACTGTAACAGCGTAATAAGATGACTGTAAACAATCAGATCTCTACAACACTTTCCCTATGTTTGTTGTTGCAAGTGGTAGAGTTTTGCATAACCACCATTTTTATCTATCAGCTCTTGATGTGTACCCTGCTCAGTGATTCTGCCTTTATCAATAAAAACAATCACATCTGCATCTTTAAGGGTGTTAAGGCGGTGAGCAACTGAGATAACGGTTCTATTTTTTCTTATTTCTGGTAGGTGGTTTAAAATAACACGCTCTGAAGCATAGTCTAAGGCAGAAGTTGCTTCATCTAAAATTAAAATCTTAGGGTTGTTAATAAGTGCTCGCATAAATGCGATTCTTTGTCGTTGTCCGCCTGATAAATTACTGCCTTTTTCGCTTAACATTGTCTCGTAACCTTGTGGCAATTCTTCAATAAAATCTGCACCGCACATTTTGGCAATTTTTTGTAATTGTTCTGTTGTAACATCAGGGTTAGCGAGCTTAAGGTTGTTGATAATAGTGTCTTGAAATAACTCACTATTTTGCAATACAACACCCATATTCATTCTTAATTCAGTTGGCGAGAGTGTTCTAATATCTAACCCGTCTATTAATATCTCCCCTGTAGTAGATTGATAAAACATTTGTAATAATTTGGTTAATGTGCTTTTTCCAGAACCAGAAGGCCCCGTTATACCAAGCATGCAACCTGGTTCCAAGATTAAATTAATGTCTGATAAAACAGCAGGCAATTCTTTTTGGTAAGTGAAATAAACACCCTTAAAAACAATACCACCTGAAATCTTACTAAGGAACATATTTTTGGGTAATTCTTCTAACGGCTCTTTAAGAATTAAACTAATTTTTTTAATGGAAACCAATGTATATTGGAAATCTTGCCATATTTGTGCTAAACGAATCACAGGCTCCACAACATAATTGGAGTACATGCGAAAAGCAATGAAAGCGCCAATGGTTAAGTTACCTTCTAGTACTTCAGTAATGCCTAACCATAAAATGACAATAATCATTATTTTATTAATAAGTGAGATGCCTTGCATGGAAAAAATATTAGTCAATTCTGCTTGTGCATAGGCATGCTGATATCTACCTAATCGTTTTTCCCATTGACGGATGAATCTATTTTCTGTTGCCATTGCCTTGATTGAGTTGATACCGTATAAAGTTTCTGTTAATAATGCGGTGTTGTCTGCATTTGCATCAAAAGATTGTTCACTGCGTTTACGCACAACTGGACCTACTATTATCCAAAAGAAAAAATAAATCAGCAAAAATATTAATACAATAACCGTCATAAAAACAGAATATTGAAACATTACCGAGAAAAACACCACCACAAAAATCAAATCAATCACTAGAGTGAGTGAATTTCCGGTCATGAACTGCCTAATATTTGCCATTTCCCTCATAAAAGCGGTTATTTTTCCAATTTGATTATTTTGAAAAAAAGACAATTTCAGTTGCATTAAATGTTCATAAATGCGACTGGTTAATTCTGAATCTATTTTAGAAGTTAGATTGGAAAAAGCGAAAGATCGCATCAATAAAAAAATCGGGTCAGTCAAAGCAAAAAATAGCATTGCTGTCATAATAGTTTGTAGAATGGTAAGGTTGAAACTGGGTAATGCGCTGTCTAAAAAATATTGAAATAATAAGGGTGTGAGTAGCATAATCAGCTGGATCATAATAGAGATAAAAATCACCGATAAAAATTGTTTTTTATGTTTCTTGATTGAAGGCAAAAACCATTGAAAAATAGAACCATTTTTAATAGGGACATTCTGCACGGTATTGGCATCATATTCTTCTAAATTATTGGCAATGGCAATACAGGAATTTTGCCAAATTTGATGACAATCTGGCATGCTTATTTGCCAGCTCTCCATACCATCAAAGACCGTGATATTTTCTCCGTCAAATGCCTCAAGGAGCAACCAATTATTTTGACACTGGATAAGCACGGGGAGGTGTAATTTATGCAATTTATTGAGATCAATTTGCATATATTCTGCATTAATGCCCGCCCATTTAATGGCGTATATCAGATCAGATTGGCTTAAATGACTGTTTTGACTGCTGACCAATAAATGGCTAAGGCTTTTCAGTTCAATATTTTTTTCAAAATGTTTTAATAACTCAACGATGCAACGCAAGGCGCGGCTGTTGGCAGTGAGATTAGCGCTCTCTAAGTCCTTCATTGACATGCTCCAAAACAGGCGATAATAAGTAGTCAATCACGCGGCGTCGCCCTGTTTCTATCCTAACAACGACTGACAGGCCTGCGTGTAAGCGTGTGGTTTTACCCTTATATTGTATTATGTTGTCTTTGAGGTTGATGGTGGCTAAAAAAACATACCCCATCTCTTCGTCTTCAACAGAATCTTGATAAATATTTTCAACCACTCCATCAATTGCACCGTATTTTATATAATTAAAAGCATCCAATTGCACGCTTGCTATTTGCCCAGTGCGCACAAAACCCACATCTTTGTTTAATATTTTTACTTCGGCTTTCAAAGAAAGTTTTCCGATGGGGACAATAGACATTAATTCTTGTGCAGAGGTAACCACACCGCCAATTGTGTTGATGGCGATTTCTTGTACAAAGCCCTCTATTGGCGCATAAAGACGCATGGTTTGTTGTTGGTTTTGATATTTTTTTAACGCCTCTGATGTTTCAATAATATCCAATTGATTTTTTTGGTATTCTTTGTAAATTTTATTCTTCTTTTGACTGATGGCAAATTTTTTATTACTTTTTTCTAATTGACGATTGTCGTTTATTTCGTACAGTTTTGATTGTTTGCTGAGCAGCTCTTTTTTAGATTGTAGTAATTCCTTCTGCGCTTGCAGAAATTGCAATTCAGAAATGTCTTGATCATCAAAAAATTGACTGAACATTTTGACACGCTTGCGTGCATTTTCTATCATAGATTGCTCTAATTCAATTTCCTTTTTTAAATTGTTACTGGATTTTTTTAGGTTGTCAATTTTGGCATTAAATTGTGCAATTTGTTTAAAGAATTCTTCTAAATCTAGGGTGGTTTGTCTATTGTGCAAAATGTTAATTTTAGGGGGCTTTTCCGCTTGTTCGATTTGCTCAATAATGGGGAAAATGTATTTAAAATTCTGCTGATTTTGTTGATAAAATGACAATTTCGCCTGAAAGTTGACAATATTGGTTTTTGCCTCTATGTCGCTCAATTGCACCAATAAATCTCCTTTTTGCACAACTTGCCCTTCTTTAACATAAATTTTTTCAATTTTTCCTGGATTCAAAGATTGAATTTTTTGCGACTTGCCAGAGACAATTAATTTACCTGTGGTATTTGCATAAATAGCAATGTGGCTAAAATAAGACCATAACAACACTATTGTTACAAATGCAACCACGCTCCAGCCAATTAGGCGAGAGAAATTTGTCGGCGCTTGTTTTTGAATGCGTAAATAAGTAGGGGAGAACTCAAAGGCTTTGTTGTCGATTTCTTTGCTAACAAAGATTGAGGAAAATTTCTTCTTAAGGTCTTTGTCGCATACAACCTTGCTGGCGGATAAATACAGATGACTGATAAAATTCATTTTTTGCTCAACGGCTAATTTCTTTAACCCTTTTTTTAGCAAGACTAAGGTGGGATTAAAAAAATTTCCAAGATGATATAAATTGGATTTTCGACGATTATTCATACAAGACCTTTGTTAGATAAAGCGTAATTCATGAAGGGATAAGAGTTAAGTATTTGGTCTTATCTTCACCCGTTAAAATATCCGTTATTTTACCTTTATTGATAACCACCACTCGATCACAAGAGCGAATAGTGGACAAACGATGGGCGATAGTAATCACTGTTTTACCGCGTGATATTGCAGCCATATTTTGACGAATTAATGCTTGAGATTCTTCATCCAAAGCAGAGGTTGCTTCATCCAAGATGAGTAATTTTGGTTGGTCAATAATGGCTCTGGCAAAGGCAATTCTTTGTCTTTGTCCGCCTGATAAAGACTTGCCACCTTCTTGAATCTCAGTATTGTATCCCAATTGCATTTTGCGAATAAATTCATCGGCACCTGAGGTTTTTGCCGCCTCAATTACTTGCGCTATAGGCAAAGTTGGATTCTTATGGGCAATATTTGCTCGCACACTTTCTTGAAAAAGGTAGTTTTCTTGTAAAACAACGCCGATTTGATCTCTTAATGAATGTTTGTCTATTTTGTTAATATTAACATCGTCAATATAAATATCGCCAGAATCAGGCACATATAGACCTTGTATTAATTTGGCAATTGTGCTTTTCCCAGAGCCAGATCCACCGACCAATGCCACACTTTCACCAATCTCAATGGTTAAATTAATATTTTCAAGCACCAAATTACCAGTAGGTGTATATTTAAAAAACACATTTTTAAGTTCAATTTTTCCTTGCAATTTATGTGGAACCTGGTTTTTCTTCTTTTCAGCAGGTGTATTTAAAATACTGCTTAATCGTTCAACGGCTATTTTTGTTTGTAAAAATTCTTGCCACAATGAAGTAAGTTGATTAAGAGGTTGTTGAAACATAGACAACAACATATTAAAGGCAATCAATTGTCCAATAGTCATATTTAATGCAAATACTTCGGTGGCACCCAGCCATAAAATCAACACCCCCACAACTTTTGAAAAAATACTAACCATTTGTGAGGCAAAGGTATTTAATTTTTGTAAATTATAATTCACGCCAACCATACTGCTGGTTTGCTTGTTCCAGCGTTTTAACATTACCCGCTCTAATGCCATACTTTTGATGGTTTCACTGTTGGAGATAGATTCTGTTAAAAAGGCGGTATTTTTTGCTCCCTTGCTGAATGACAATTCAATATATTTAATCAGTTTTGGTGTCAACAACCAAGCGCTAATAAAATAAAATGGCACTGTAATGGCAACCACCAAGGCTATTTTTGGGGAGATATAATACATGACAAAAAAAGTGATGAATAAAAACACAAAGTCAATCACACTTAATAACGCTTTACCAGTAAAAAATTCACGCACACTATTAATCTCTTGTGCCCTACTCACTAACAATCCAACAGATTTGCTTTCAAAAAAAGCAATGGGCAAATGTATCAAATGCTTAAATAAACGCATTCCCAAACCAATATCGATGCGATTGGCAGTGTGTAATAATAAATATTCGCGTATACTGGTTAAGGCGATTTCAAACAGATTGGCACTCAGTAAGGCAATCAATAAAATTATCATCGTTGATAAGGCGTTATTGACAACCACTTTATCAATGACCACTTGAAAAATCAATGGCAAGATCAACGCCACAATTTTTAAAACGCAAGAAAAACTAATGATTTCTAATAAGGTATTACGATAACGCAAAAATTCAGGCACAAACCACTCAAGTCCAAATTTGGCGGTGTCTTTGACAAAAATAACATTGCCACTCCAAACTTGTTGAACATCAGATAATTGAAATTGAGCGGGCTCCTTGTCAGGACGCTGAATTAAAACCCCCTCTTGGGATAAATGAGCAACCACAGAAGGCTGATTATCTTTGGTAAAAAAAATAAAGGGCACTCTCTTTTGTAGTTTTTTAACAGAGAGTTTTGCTTTGCTAAACTGAAGTTTTAATAGATTCTCCTTGGCAAATAAATGCAGTTTTTCTTCATCATAGGTACTATTTTTACTTTCTTGAATAAGAATGTCCTTGGCAAGAACTTCTTCTCTTAATAGTAGGAATAACGTATAAACTGATTGATAAACTGGTTGCAATACTTAAGGCTCACTAAAAAACTATTTATCCCGAGCTTTTTCAATCTCTTGTTCGGTTGGAATAATGCCAGCTGCCTGAAAGCGCTGAATCATATCCTTCATTTTGTCATCTTGCATTAGCCCTTCAATCACACTTAGCATATACAAAAAACCATTTAACGGCATAGTGATTTGCCCCAAATCGTCAAATTTTGGTGCGTTATTGTCATCGGTTATTGGTTGTTCAGAAGATTGTGCCACTAAATTCATTTTGACAATGCCATTGTTAACATTAATGGCACTAACAGTATCTACAAATATATTTTTGTTGTTCATATTTTATTCTCTTATTAAGTTAAATTTTTCATCACCTCAGGCATATTATAACCCACCTTTGACGCCGACCATAATTGATTAACCTCTTGTGCATATCCTGACACACCTTCGGTATCAGCGAATGAATCAAAAGAGGACATATATTCAACCAGTTTACTAACTTGTACCTTATCCAAATAATGGTAGCGGTTATTTTCAGCATCGATATCAACGCAAATTTTTGCACCATCGGTACTGCTATTATCAGCAAAATAATCTTTAATTAACACAGTACCATCTTGACCTCGGTATTGTTTAGAAATATCAACACCGGCATTGTCCTCTTGATAATCAATATCGGATTCGTCTGCCTCTGCAAGGGATCGGTGTTTGATTAAAAGGTCGTTGTCATTATGGCGATAATACATCACATCTTGATAACTGTCTAAATCAAATGCAATATAATCCTCGCTGTCAACGATAAGTTCGCTGGATAGGTTGTCATTGCCAATCATAAAGACATCCGCTCCTTCGCCACCAGTAACAATATTGTTTGTGCCACCCAAATACAGTAAATCATCCCCTTTTCCTGCATCAATGTTGTTATTGCTTGAGTTTTTATGCATATACAGGGAATCATTGCCAGATTCAGCAAAGATGAGGGAGTCGTGACTGGCAACTTCTAATTCATCATTACCTTCACCCAAATAAACAGTATTCTTATTGCCAAATACTTTTCCATGGTCGTCTCCTTCGCCTAAACTCATTACATTATAGGCACCAATTACAACCCCGATATCATCGCCAGAATGGCCGTAAATTTTGCCATAATTACCTGTGGATACTAGGTAATCATTCCCTTCGTTGCCTGCAATATAGGCGCCTTCTCCAAATGCCCAAAGCTGATCTGCACCTGTGCCACCAAATAAAACATTGTATCGACCAGATGCAACACCAATGTCATCGCCTTCACCGCCAATAAACATATGGTTTTGACCTACAAAAACTGCATTGTCATCTCCTTCGTTGCCACTAATGGTGTTGCCTTCGCCAATGACATAAGCAACATCATCTCCTTTACCGCCCCAAACATTGTTGTTGGTACCCATTAAAGCAAACAAGTCCTTACCATCACCGCCCCATGCAAAATTTTGAGCCCCTATATTGAAGAATAAATCTCCGTCGTTGGTCATATAACCTATGTCTGAGAAAAACTCAACTACTTTATCTTTCATATTGGCAGAATCTATGGCAATACTACTGGCTAGTGTTTCTGCTAATTCTGGTAGATTACCAAGGGTTTCAAATAAGTTTGGCGCGTAAAAATCAAATAAAGAGGGTAGTTTAAGTCCACTAAAGCCAAAGGCTTCGTTGCTTTTTTCAGTACCATCTGAGCTTTCTTCATTATCACCGGTAACATTGTTTGAATTTTCGCTGTCATTGTCATCGTCGTCATCGTCATCGTCATCGTCATCGTCGTCATCATCTTTATCTTTGATCCCTAATGCCTCTAGCGTGTTTTCACCCATATCTTCTATTGATTCTACGCCAGATTCCAATGCATTAATAATACGAGCTGGTTCAGATATAGCTTGAATGGAGTTATCAAAGGTGTCAGATACTGTGCCAAGCAACTCTTTTAACATATCTGACATTGATAAATCAGGGGTTGATGTCTCGGTTTTATAGAATTCACCAGAATCAATGTATTGATAGCCCAATATATCGCCAAAGGTGGTGTCTTCTGCTTTCTCTGCCATCTTACTGAGAATACCGTTGATAAGTTTTGTTTTTACATTGCCTGGTGTGTAGGTAAAAGTGGTTTTTGGCTGTCCATCTGAGGTGTATCCTTGCTGCATGATACCAAATAATGAAGCAACAGTAGTATCTAAAACAGAAGAGATGGTATCACCAAACATAAAACTAAAATTACCATTACCAATAAGAATGTCGGATCCTTGTCCGCCAATCGTAAGATTTAAGCTAAAGTTACTAAGCTTCTCTTTGAAGCTTTGGTTTGCTTCCTGACGCTTGCTTTTCCGTTGCATAAAGTTATTAGCTTGCTTATTGAGCGTCGCTTCTATATCGTATTTCAACCCTGTGTCGGACACTTCGTTTTGTCCACCACGGTTTAAAATCTTCTTATAGTCGGTGTCACTATTCTTATCCAGCGAACTCATGTCCTTTGCAAACTTTTTGGTTTTCTTCCAACTCCATAGGGCATTTTGTTCGGCGTTACTCATATCTGCCATATCTTGTAAGGAGCCCAAAACATTGGCCGATCCATCAAAAGGATTAACAAACGGAATCATAGGGAAAGAAGGGTCGGTTGCGATAATAAAATCATTCCTGACACCGTGATTAACCACCACATTTTTAGTGCCTATTAAAATTTGCACACCTTCTAATGCGCGATAACCTCCTATTTCAATAAAACGATTGGTGTCTCCTGCATGACCAATACTAATTAAAATATTATTGTCTCCATACATAAGTGTGTGGTGTGCGCCATTGCCAACTTTAATGTCTACATTGGTAGAGCCGCCAAAGAAAGTAGCGTGGTCTCCATCACCAATATCGATTTGAATATTAAAAGCAGGGGTAGTAATCCTTTTATTTTTCTTATTTGTGTTATTTGTGTTATTTGTGTTATTTGTGTTATTTGTGTTATTTGTGTTATTTGTGNTTCATTTTGACAATGCCATTGTTAACATTAATGGCACTAACAGTATCTACAAATATATTTTTGTTGTTCATATTTCATTCTCTTATTAAGTTAAATTTTTCATCACCTCAGGCATATTATAACCCACCTTTGACGCCGACCATAATTGATTAACCTCTTGTGCATATCCTGACACACCTTCGGTATCAGCGAATGAATCAAAAGAGGACATATATTCAACCAGTTTACTAACTTGTACCTTATCCAAATAATGGTAGCGGTTATTTTCAGCATCGATATCAACGCAAATTTTTGCACCATCGGTACTGCTATTATCAGCAAAATAATCTTTAATTAACACAGTACCATCTTGACCTCGGTATTGTTTAGAAATATCAACACCGGCATTGTCCTCTTGATAATCAATATCGGATTCGTCTGCCTCTGCAAGGGATCGGTGTTTGATTAAAAGGTCGTTGTCATTATGGCGATAATACATCACATCTTGATAACTGTCTAAATCAAATGCAATATAATCCTCGCTGTCAACGATAAGTTCGCTGGATAGGTTGTCATTGCCAATCATAAAGACATCCGCTCCTTCGCCACCAGTAACAATATTGTTTGTGCCACCCAAATACAGTAAATCATCCCCTTTTCCTGCATCAATGTTGTTATTGCTTGAGTTTTTATGCATATACAGGGAATCATTGCCAGATTCAGCAAAGATGAGGGAGTCGTGACTGGCAACTTCTAATTCATCATTACCTTCACCCAAATAAACAGTATTCTTATTGCCAAATACTTTTCCATGGTCGTCTCCTTCGCCTAAACTCATTACATTATAGGCACCAATTACAACCCCGATATCATCGCCAGAATGGCCGTAAATTTTGCCATAATTACCTGTGGATACTAGGTAATCATTCCCTTCGTTGCCTGCAATATAGGCGCCTTCTCCAAATGCCCAAAGCTGATCTGCACCTGTGCCACCAAATAAAACATTGTATCGACCAGATGCAACACCAATGTCATCGCCTTCACCGCCAATAAACATATGGTTTTGACCTACAAAAACTGCATTGTCATCTCCTTCGTTGCCACTAATGGTGTTGCCTTCGCCAATGACATAAGCAACATCATCTCCTTTACCGCCCCAAACATTGTTGTTGGTACCCATTAAAGCAAACAAGTCCTTACCATCACCGCCCCATGCAAAATTTTGAGCCCCTATATTGAAGAATAAATCTCCGTCGTTGGTCATATAACCTATGTCTGAGAAAAACTCAACTACTTTATCTTTCATATTGGCAGAATCTATGGCAATACTACTGGCTAGTGTTTCTGCTAATTCTGGTAGATTACCAAGGGTTTCAAATAAGTTTGGCGCGTAAAAATCAAATAAAGAGGGTAGTTTAAGTCCACTAAAGCCAAAGGCTTCGTTGCTTTTTTCAGTACCATCTGAGCTTTCTTCATTATCACCGGTAACATTGTTTGAATTTTCGCTGTCATTGTCATCGTCGTCATCGTCATCGTCATCGTCATCGTCGTCATCATCTTTATCTTTGATCCCTAATGCCTCTAGCGTGTTTTCACCCATATCTTCTATTGATTCTACGCCAGATTCCAATGCATTAATAATACGAGCTGGTTCAGATATAGCTTGAATGGAGTTATCAAAGGTGTCAGATACTGTGCCAAGCAACTCTTTTAACATATCTGACATTGATAAATCAGGGGTTGATGTCTCGGTTTTATAGAATTCACCAGAATCAATGTATTGATAGCCCAATATATCGCCAAAGGTGGTGTCTTCTGCTTTCTCTGCCATCTTACTGAGAATACCGTTGATAAGTTTTGTTTTTACATTGCCTGGTGTGTAGGTAAAAGTGGTTTTTGGCTGTCCATCTGAGGTGTATCCTTGCTGCATGATACCAAATAATGAAGCAACAGTAGTATCTAAAACAGAAGAGATGGTATCACCAAACATAAAACTAAAATTACCATTACCAATAAGAATGTCGGATCCTTGTCCGCCAATCGTAAGATTTAAGCTAAAGTTACTAAGCTTCTCTTTGAAGCTTTGGTTTGCTTCCTGACGCTTGCTTTTCCGTTGCATAAAGTTATTAGCTTGCTTATTGAGCGTCGCTTCTATATCGTATTTCAACCCTGTGTCGGACACTTCGTTTTGTCCACCACGGTTTAAAATCTTCTTATAGTCGGTGTCACTATTCTTATCCAGCGAACTCATGTCCTTTGCAAACTTTTTGGTTTTCTTCCAACTCCATAGGGCATTTTGTTCGGCGTTACTCATATCTGCCATATCTTGTAAGGAGCCCAAAACATTGGCCGATCCATCAAAAGGATTAACAAACGGAATCATAGGGAAAGAAGGGTCGGTTGCGATAATAAAATCATTCCTGACACCGTGATTAACCACCACATTTTTAGTGCCTATTAAAATTTGCACACCTTCTAATGCGCGATAACCTCCTATTTCAATAAAACGATTGGTGTCTCCTGCATGACCAATACTAATTAAAATATTATTGTCTCCATACATAAGTGTGTGGTGTGCGCCATTGCCAACTTTAATGTCTACATTGGTAGAGCCGCCAAAGAAAGTAGCGTGGTCTCCATCACCAATATCGATTTGAATATTAAAAGCAGGGGTAGTAATCCTTTTATTTGTGTTATTTGTGTTATTTGTGTTATTTGTGTTATTTGTGTTATTTGTGTTATTTGTGTTATTTGTGTTATTTGTGTTATTTGTGTCATCTGTATTGTTTGCCTTAACTGAATTAGCAAATTTAGTTTGCTGCTGATCAATAACAGCTAACTTTTGTTTGGTTTTTTCTGCATCTATTTTCTTTTGACCCTCACTTACTTCCTGTTGATCATCTGTATCTTGTGAGCTTGTATCATCATCCAAATCTTCACCTAGCTTTCTACCATTATATTTAATCAGGGTACCTTCATTGTTATAGACCCTACTAATCACAGAGCCTGCTGCACCAAGACTGTAAATAGTTTTGGCTGCACTGTCTTTGTGTATCCAGTCGCCTGCACCTGTGCTAGAGGTAACTTTGGTGCCGTCTGATCGGATAGCAACATAGCGACTTCTGACGCTTAGGTTGCCTTCAACCCCACCTTGATAAAGTTTTTTCAATACTTGTTTGCCGTATTGGCTATCAGGGTTATTAGTGGGATTATCGTCCTCTAAGTTGCAACCAACAAGACTGGTGCTCTTGATTTCTGCAGTGGCAGAATTTAAGCCTTGTTTAAGGGTGAGTATATTATCTGCTAATTCATTTGCATTCCTGCCGCCCAGTGTTTGGTTGCCATCTTCTGCTTTTCTGCCGTAACCCACAGCCACCATTTTGACTTTGCCTGTGATGTCTTTAAGCTGAGTGCCATAAACCACTCGGTAAGTGCCGTCTTTGTCCATTTGCACGATGGTGGTTTTTGTTGGGTGTTTGAAGGCGAGTTTAAGGGTGCTGTCTTTGACATTGTCATCGGATTCGGTTTGGAATAGGATTTGATGGTCGTGGTTGGCTAGATCAGGTTTGGTTTTTTGGGATTCTGTGGTTAGTTTGTTGGTTTGTTCTTGGGTTAAGGTGTCCCAGGATTGGAGTTTTTTGTCGTTGTAGGGTTGGGTTTCTGCTAGGTGTCTTGCGCCAAGGTCTTCTGTTACTTGGGAATCACCAGAGTTTATGGATAGCCATGGCTTGGTTTGAGAGTCGGCGTTATACGCCTCAACTCTAACATTCAGCTCTTTAGATAAGAATTTCACCATGGATCTGTAATCGTCATCACTCATTACAGTATTTTGTGTAATGATTTCTATTTTAGAAACAGAGCTCTCAATCAAACTTATTGCACCTTTAAATTGTTCCAACAGTTCTTGCTCAGAGTAGCTACCTGACTGTATTATGGTGACAGGTGTCTTGTTGAGACTGGTTTTTTTTGCAATATTGTATACAACAGTAGTTCTGTCTTTTTTGTAGGAAAAACCAATACTGCCTGAGGAGCGTACATCGTAAAATACAAAATCTTTGGTTACCTTATCCGCTCCTGCTACTCCGCCTACTGTGGTGTCTTTATCCTTTTCATAACGATAAGCATATGATCCTCTATTCGGACCTGAAGGACTGTACGCCAATACATTTGCATTGAACCTGCTACTTAAATCACTCACAAGACCTGCGTAACCAGCTGCACCATGCGTGGCATACCAGTCTGCACTGCCACCACCCATTTTTATATTTATTTGTGCCATTGAAGTGCCATCAGGCAGTCGCCTTTCCAACTCTGACAGAGCTGCTAAGGTAGCATCAGACTTGTCTGCTATAACACGAACTTTTAGCCCGCCTTCCAAACCTTCTATCGATCTATTTAGTTGTAGCGAACCATCCTCACCCACAGAAGCAACAAGATGATAATTGTCGTCTGTGTAAGGATCAAGCTGGGTTAATTCACCGCCTTTGTAGCCCCAGACAACTTTTCCTTCGTCAAGATGATAGCGATTGTTAACTCTACTTCTACCGGTTGGTCCTGTTTGTAACTGACCTAATCTAGAACTGACCTTGGTTTCAATGTTCCTTTCTTTCAGCCCCATTGCGACATCTTTACTAAAATCAGCGCCTGGATTGCATCCTTTCATAGCGACTGTGTCAATGCTTGATTGAGCGGGTAAAACGCCTCTTAATGTAACAACATAATCAACAATGTTAGTAGCCGTTCTGCGTCCTATAAACCCTTTTTTACCATGTCCAGCAAATAATATTTTAATATTATCTGCTTTTATTTTGTGTAATTTAGGTCCATACACAATCTGATAATCACCATTATTATCCATTTTTATAAGTGTAGAGTTTCCAAAATGTTTGCTTGCTAAGGCTGCCGAACTATTTGCTACGGCTTGATCGTCTTGTAACTGAACAACAACATAATGTGTATCCCTAGAACCGGGAGCAGTATTATACTCATTTGTTACTCTTTTGCGCTTCCATACACTTAACGCATATTGAGATTTTGTAATATCACTAACAATCTCTGATGCATTTTTCACACATTCCTCAGCCCAAGCTTTGCGAGCTGCATTTTTAGCAAGGTTAATCTCATCTTTACTTAGTAATCCTTCAAATTCACCTTTAACACCTTTAATGTGTCTGAGTTGTTCTACAAGGCTCAAGCCAGCAATGTCTTTTAACATATCTACGCTTGCATCAATATCCAGCTCACCCTTGTTAAGTTTATCTTCTAAATGATAGGCAAGAGCATTCTCTGCACACTTGCGTGCAATTGCACTTAATTTATTAAACTGTGTTTGGTATTTGATATTTCGGACTTGCAAATGCCTATCTAAATCGTTAGCCATTCTTTCAAAATTTTTCGTCTTCAGAATCCCTGGTTCTAACACCTTAGTCATTTGAAAACCTGCTTCTAATCTTCTTAAAAAATCATAATTATTACTACCCTTACCCTCTTTTTGAATTAACTCATTCAAGAGCTTTGAGTATTCATCAAAACCACCCAATGGATTTTCTAACTGCTCACTGTGGCTTTTAACCGTTTCAGTTCTTTGGGTGATTTCTCCTTTGTCACTATCCCAACTATAAACCGTTTTCTGCCCACCTGTACGCATGACTTTTCTGCCATTGGCGTCTACTTCTATGTCTGCGGTTCTGCCTGTTACTTCTGCATTGGTTGATCCCTTGCCATTGTCATATAGTTTCTCTGCGACTAATTTTGTAAAAGAAACAGGGTTAAATGAAGTATCACCTGAGACAGAAGCTCGGTCTGTTTCACAACCCACTAGGGCAATACGACCTTCGTCTGTTTGTTCTATGTTGAGTTTTGTTTGTAAGGCTATAATGCGATTAGACAACGCATCAGCGCCCATTGTCTTCATTGATGATCCGTGAGCCACGACATTGATACGGTATTTGCCATTGACATTAAGTGCAACTTCGTTGCCGTTTACATCGTAAACTTTAATATTGCCTGCTTCGTCCATCTTGGCAATATAGCTGTTTTCTGGGTGTTTATTGGCTAAGGCATTAGTGGCATTTTTGACGGTGTCATCATTGTTTTCTAATTGGAATATGATGTTGGTTTGGTATTGTGAGTCGTTATTTAAATGTTTGCCATTGTGTCTTACCAAGGTGCCTTCGTCGTCGTAAACTCGGCTCTCTACNCACTAAAACCTTTGGCTTTAACAAAAACTTTTAACGCACCCTTTAATTCACTAAGCTGCTTATTACCATAAATGCGTTCTATTTTTGGCTTTCCATCTTTATCAATAGAAAGGGTAACATCATAATGCTCGTCTGTATAAGAATCCACAGGAATTATTTCACCTTTTTCATTGAACGCATAAGTTTTTTTAAAAATGTCAGAGCGATATCTTGCACGAAAGTCGTCTGCGGAATCTACCGCAATTTTTCTACCATTTGGAAGCACACTTGTACTCACAAGTCTAACACTTACTTTGGCGTTACTTATCCCTCTTTTTTGCAACTTAGATAGAAGTTTTATTGCGTACTCACCCTTTAAGTCACAAGGAACCAAACTGACTTTCCTTACGCTAGAATCCTCACCAGTAGCCTGCTCTATAGTGCTGATATATTCGGCAATTTCTTCAATGCTTCTGTCTACAATACTGCCTAATTCACCATGTGCATTGATCATAACCTTAAGATCGCCTTTTGGTATTTGATCTAATTTAAGTCCGTATACAACTTTGTAATTACCATTTTTATCCATATGAACAATAGTGGTATTGTTTGGATATTTTTCTGCCAGTCGTATCTCATTTTGAATCAATTCTAAGTCATCTGTTGTTGTTATGAGAATTTGGCGTGTGTACCCTACAAATGGATCTGTAATGTGGTCCTGTCTTATGTTCCCTACCTCCCATTTCTCAAGTTTAGCTTGTGACTCCTCAGCCACTTGAATCTCATGTTTTACAGTCAATATATCGTGTTTTAATTGTTCACGCATTTCAGGGCTGCGACTTGCAAGATCCAAGAACCATTCATGCGTTTTCTTTAATTTTTTAACTTTATCACCAACTTCCAGCACTTTGGCTGCTTCGTATTTTTCACGCACAAGTAGCACGGACTGCTCTAGTTCTGTTCTTCTTAAATCTTGTTCAATATCAGTAATAAAATCTTGCAAAACAGCGTTTACCCTGTTTAATTCTCCTATAATTTCTGAATTTGGGTTTGTTCTTAAATGCTCATCAAAATTCAACTTTAATGCCTTTAGTTCAGAATGGTAGAAGCCCAATTCATTTTCTCGTACTACACGAAAAGCATGAAGAGTGTCAGATAAAAGATCAGAATGCTTGCTTTGCTTTTTAGATGTGAATTTTTTACTCTTAAGCAACTCTTCCAATCTTTGTATTTCTTCATTAAGATTGATCAATGGGTTCTTTAGCGCTTCACTGTGGTTTTTAACCGTTTCAGTTTTTTGGCTTATTCCTCCTTTATCTGTATCCCAGCTATAAACTGTCTTGGTTCCTCCTGTTAGCATGGTTTTGGTGCCATTCGCATTGACTTCTATTTGTGTTGTTCTGCCAGTTACTTCGGCGTTGATGGTGCCATTACCGCCGTCATACAATCTTTGTGCAACTAATTGTGCTAAAGAGGTAATTTCAGTTGAAGTGCCACTTGAAGAGGGTTTGTCTGTTTCACAACCCACTAAGGCAATACGACCTTGCTCTGTTTGTTCTATTCTAAGTTTTGTTTGTAAGTCGGTGATATAGGTAGCGAGTTGTTCAGCGCCTATTGCTGCCATTTCAGATCCGTGAGCCACTACATTGATACGGTATTTGCCATTGACATTAAGTGCAACTTCGTTGCCGTTTACATCGTAAACTTTAATATTGCCTGCTTCGTCCATCTTGGCAATATAGCTGTTTTCTGGGTGTTTATTGGCTAAGGCATTAGTGGCATTTTTGACGGTGTCATCATTGTTTTCTAATTGGAATATGATGTTGGTTTGGTATTGTGAGTCGTTATTTAAATGTTTGCCATTGTGTCTTACCAAGGTGCCTTCGTCGTCGTAAACTCGGCTCTCTACTTTGCCAGTAAGCTTATCAAAGCTATAAAGTGTTTTGGCTTTGCCGTCTTTGTGTCTCCACTCACTTGTGCCGGTGCTTGAGGT
>NZ_UEXF01000075.1:22677-25738 GCF_900127505.1 thiotrophic endosymbiont of Bathymodiolus puteoserpentis (Logatchev)
TAACAGCGTCTGTGTTTAGTGTTTGAGTGATGGTGGTAATATTTGTGCTTAACGCATCAGCACTTCTACCGCCCAGTGTTTGAGTGCCGTCTTCTGCTTCTCTGCCGTAACCCACAGCCACCATTTTGACTTTGCCTGTGATGTCTTTAAGCTGAGTGCCATAAACCACTCGGTAGGCGCCGTCTTTGTCCATTTGCACGATGGTGGTTTTTGTTGGGTGTTTGAAGGCGAGTTTAAGGGTGCTGTCTTTGACATTGTCATCGGATTCGGTTTGGAATAGGATTTGATGGTCGTGGTTGGCTAGATCAGGTTTGGTTTTTTGGGACTCTGTGGTTAGTTTGTTGGTTTGTTCTTGGGTTAAGTTCTCCCAAGTTTGGATTTTTTCGTCGTTGTAGGGTTGGGTTTCTGCTAGGTGTCGGAGGTCGTTGTATACAGTTACTTTAGAATCTCCAGGGCTTATGGCTAAACACTGCTTTATCTTACCCTTTCTTGGATTAAAGTAGTATGCAGTGACTTTAACTCTATATTTATCAGACAGCGCTTTAGCCAGTTCTTTGTAATGAGTTATATCACGCTCACCCTTAGGTATCGTGATATATATAGAAGACATAGAATATTTTTGAGTAATTTTAGATGTAACTTCTAAACTTTTTAAAGTTCTCTCTATTGTGGGAATATCACCACTTGCCATATGAATGTACATTGCAAAGTCAGAGTTAAATGCATCGCCCTTATATGTAAAAAATCGACACTCCGGAGTTGTATATTCTGACAAGTGCATAACATTTTTTGCAACATTTGGGTCTCTAATAAACTCTGTCTTATCTCTAACAATTTTTGTATTAAAACCCTGATCACTAGTAGCCATTGTTACTTGACTATCTCCAGGGTTGGAATACACCAAAACATCTGCATCAAAAGTTTTACTAAGGCTCTTTAAATCTCTCCCTTGTTCTAACGGATCAAACTGAGCAAACCAATCATTCTCTTTGGGTGTTTTGATATTGAGTTGTGTCATTGAAGCGCCTGAGGGTAGATCTTCTTTAAACTGACGCAACATTTCTTTAGTTTCATCAAAGCCTTTAGCATAAACATAAACTTTTAACTTGCCCTGTAATTCACCAATTTCCTTATTGCCATAAATGCGCTCTATTTTTGGTGACCCATCCTCATTAATAGAAAGAGAAACATCGTAATGTTCATCTGTATAAGAATCGACAGGGACTATCTCACCTGCCTCATTGTAAGTATAAGTTGCTTTGAGTTTTTCTGAGCGGTATTCTTTAGTAAGGTATTCTCCAGGGCGACTTAGGTCTGGCATGACTACAGTTTGCCTGCCATTGCTTGATATGGCCGTATTGCCTAATCTAACACTTACTTGAGGACTTTTTATTCCATATTTACGCAGCTCAGGGAGAAGCATTTTTGCGTATTTTACTCCCAGCATGCAAGGAATTAAACTGACTTTTTTCACCCTAGAATCATTACCAGCAGCTTGGCTCACTATGTCAATATGTTTGGCAATATCACCAACACTTCTACCTTTAATGCCTGCTGAATTGCCGTGTGCATTAATTACAATCTTGATATCCCCTTTTGGCATTTTATCCAATGCAGGACCGTATACAAGCTTATAGTTACCGTGTCTATCCATATTAATGACAGTTGTGTTAAATGGATATTTTCCTGCCATATTCTGTGTGTTTTCTAATAAAGTTGAATTATTTTCTTCTGTTATAATTACCTGATGTGCGTACCACCCTGCTAATAGCTTTACACTACCTTTTACTACTGTAGGACTTCCCCATTTTTCAAGTTCAGTTTGTGATTCCATGGCTATTTGAATTTCATGTTCTATAGCTAATCTAGATGACTCTAACAATTCAACCATTTCAGGGGTTTTCAAAGAGCGTCTTGAAATTCTGCCAAGTGAACTCTTCATTTTTTTAAGCTTGTCGCTAACTTCCAATACTTTACTCTTTTCGTATTCTTCATGTACGAGCGTCGCATATGCCTCTTGTCTTTCTCTGTCTAAAGCATAGGTTTCAGCACTAGAAATAAAATCTTTCAAAGCAGAATACATTTCATTTAGTTCTTTTGTAATTTCTGAGTTTGGGTTTGTTTTCAAATGATCGCTAAAATCTAATTCAATTTTTTCTAACTCAAAAAGAGAGGATTCTAATCCATTTTCCTGTGCCTCACGAAAAACACTAAGGACTCTGTTTAGAATGTATTCATGTTTACTTTTCTTAGATTCGAATTTTTTACTCTCAAGCAACTTTTCTAATCTTTGTATTTCTTCATTAAGATCATTTAATGGATCTGTCAATACATTAGTAGTGATTTTAGCATTTTGAGTTTCTGAGGTGATTCTATTGTCCTCACTATCCCAACTATAAACCGTTTTCTGCCCACCTGTACGCATGACTTTTCTGCCATTGGCGTCTACTTCTATGTCTGCGGTTCTGCCTGTTACTTCTGCATTGGTTGATCCCTTGCCATTGTCATATAGTTTCTCTGCGACTAATTTTGTAAAAGAAACAGGGTTAAATGAAGTATCACCTGAGACAGAAGCTCGGTCTGTTTCACAACCCACTAGGGCAATACGACCTTCGTCTGTTTGTTCTATGTTGAGTTTTGTTTGTAAGGCTATAATGCGATTAGACAACGCATCAGCGCCCATTGTCTTCATTGATGATCCGTGAGCCACGACATTGATACGGTATTTGCCATTGACATTAAGTGCAACTTCGTTGCCGTTTACATCGTAAACTTTAATATTGCCTGCTTCGTCCATCTTGGCAATATAGCTGTTTTCTGGGTGTTTATTGGCTAAGGCATTAGTGGCATTTTTGACGGTGTCATCATTGTTTTCTAATTGGAATATGATGTTGGTTTGGTATTGTGAGTCGTTATTTAAATGTTTGCCATTGTGTCTTACCAAGGTGCCTTCGTCGTCGTAAACTCGGCTCTCTACTTTGCCAGTAAGCTTATCAAAGCTATAAAGTGTTTTGGCTTTGCCGTCTTTGTGTCTCCACTCACTTGTGCCGGTGCTTGAGGT
>NZ_UEXF01000075.1:26322-29048 GCF_900127505.1 thiotrophic endosymbiont of Bathymodiolus puteoserpentis (Logatchev)
TCCCAGGATTGGAGTTTTTTGTCGTTGTAGGGTTGGGTTTCGCCTAGGTGTCTTGCGCCAAGGTCTTCTGTTACTTGAGAGTCGCCAGGGTTTATGGATAGCCATGGTTTGGTTTGAGTATCGGCGTTATACGCCTCAACTTTAATATGTAGTTCTCTAGATAAAAAATTCACCATGTCCTTGTAATCAAGGACACTTATTTTATAGTTTTCTGTCATAATTTCTATTTTAGAGATAGATCCCTTAATCAGATTTATTGCATTTTTAAATTGTTCCAACAATTCTTGCTTAGAGTAACTATCTGAGCCTATTCTGGCTAGAATTATCTTGTCAATATTGGGTCTTTTTGCAAAATTGTATGAAACAGTAGATCTGTCTTTTTTGTAGGTAAAACTAACATAGTCTGAGGGGGTCATATCGTGAAATACAAAACTATAGTTCACCCCATTCGCTCCTACTAGTCCATCTACTCTTGTTGCACCATGTACATAATGATAAGCATATGAGCCTCTATTTGGACCTGAAGGACTGTATGCCAACACATCTGCATTGAGCTTACTACTTAAATTAGTCACACGACTCGAGTAACCAAACGCACCATGTGTGGCATACCAGTCTGCACTGCCACGACCCATTTTTATGTTTATTTGTGCCATTGAGGTGCCATCAGGCAGTTGATTTTCTAGTTTTTTCAGTGCTGCCACAGTAGCATTAAAACCACTTGCCATAACACGAATTTTTAACTCACCTTTCAAACCTTCTATCGATCTATTTAGTTGTAGCGAACCATCATCACCCACAGAAACAACAAGATGATAATTGTCGTCTGTGTAAGGGTCAAGTCGAGTTAATTCGCCGTCTTTATAGCCCCAGACAACTTTTCCTTCGTCAAGATGATAGCGATTGTCAACCATCACTCTACCGCTTTGTTCTATTTTTGACACACCTAATCTAGAGCTGACCTTAGTAGTTTCAATATTCCTTAGTTTCAGTCCCATTGCGATATCTCTACTAAAATCAGCGCCTGAATAACACCCTTTCATAGCGACCGTGTCAATACTTGATTGAACGGGTAAAATGCCTCTTAATGTGGCAACAATGTCAACAATCTCACTGGGTGTTCTACCTCCTGATTTCTCTAATTTTTCATCACCATGTCCAACAAATAGTATTTTAATATTATCTGCTTTTATTTCGTGTAATTTAGGTCCATGCACAGTCCGGTAACCACCCTCTTTATCCATTTGTATAAGTGTGGAATTTTTAGAATGTTTGCCTGTTATGTTTGCCGAACTTTTTACTATGGCTGGATCATTTTCTAACTGAACAACAACATAATGTGTGTCCCTAGGGCCAGGAGAAACTNATTTTTCATCACCATGTCCAACAAATAGTATTTTAATATTATCTGCTTTTATTTCGTGTAATTTAGGTCCATGCACAGTCCGGTAACCACCCTCTTTATCCATTTGTATAAGTGTGGAATTTTTAGAATGTTTGCCTGTTATGTCTGCCGAACTTTTTACTATGGCTGGATCATTTTCTAACTGAACAACAACATAATGTGTGTCCCTAGGGCCAGGAGAAACTTCGAGCTGGTTTACTACTGTTCTTCTCTCCCATGCATTTAACGCTCGTTGAGATTTTGTAATATCACTAGCAATCTCTGATGCCTTTCTCACACATACCTTGGCCCAAGCTTTGCGAGCTGCATTTTTAGCAAGGTTAATCTCATCTTGACTTAGCAACCTTTCAAATTCACTTTTAGCACTTTCAATGCGTGTAAGTTGATCTCCAAGACTCAAGCCAGCAATGTCTTTTAACATATCTACGCTTACATCAATATCCAGCTCACCCTTATTAAATCTATTTTCCAAATGATAGGTAAGAGTATTCTCTGCACAATTCTGTGCAATTGCGCTTAATTTATCAAACTGTTTTTGGTACTTTGTTTCTCGACCTGACAAATGCCTGTCTAAATCGTTAGCCATTTTTTCAAAAATTTTCGTCTTCAGGGGTCCTGATTCTAGCGCCTTAGCCCTTCGAAGATCTTCTTTTAATCCTCTTAAAACATCATAATGCTTGCTACTTGCACTACTTTTCTTTTTAATTAACTCATTCAAGAGTTTTGAGTATTCATCAAAACCGCCCAATGGATTCTTAAGGTTATCGGCTGTAGTTTTGGCGCTTCTAGTTGTAGAAATAATGCCGCCATTGTACCAACTATAAACTGTTTTAGTGCCTCCTGTTTTCATCGTCTTAGTGCCGTTTTCATTGATCTCTACCTCGCCCCCTCTGCCCGTTATTTGTGCAGTTCTTAGTGCTGGCATATTGTCGTAAATCGTTTTGGCAAAATTCCTAGCTAGACCTTGCTTGATGTTGGTAGTATCACAACCTACTAGGGCAATGCGCTCAAAATGAGTATTTTCATTGGCGTAAGTGTCATAAATCTGCTTGACTTTATCGGTCAATTTATCCATGCCATTTTCACCATTGGCAAAATTTTCTCCATGATCAACAAAATTAAGGCGCACATTGCCTTTAGGGGTGTAAATCTCGTTGTCTGATGTAACCAATTTGTTATTGTCATCAAAATGAACAATAATGCTACTCTCAGGGTGTTTATTGGCAAGGGATTGGGCGGCTTTGACGGCGGCTTCGCTGTTGCCGTTTTGAACGATAATGTTACTTCGGTAATTGCTGAAGTCTTTTTTGAGTGCGTGACG
>NZ_UEXF01000075.1:30927-32819 GCF_900127505.1 thiotrophic endosymbiont of Bathymodiolus puteoserpentis (Logatchev)
GTTTTAGTGCCTCCTGTTTTCATCGTCTTAGTGCCGTTTTCATTGATCTCTACCTCGCCCCCTCTGCCCGTTATTTGTGCAGTTCTTAGTGCTGGCATATTGTCGTAAATCGTTTTGGCAAAATTCCTAGCTAGACCTTGCTTGATGTTGGTAGTATCACAACCTACTAGGGCAATGCGCTCAAAATGAGTATTTTCATTGGCGTAAGTGTCATAAATCTGCTTGACTTTATCGGTCAATTTATCCATGCCATTTTCACCATTGGCAAAATTTTCTCCATGATCAACAAAATTAAGGCGCACATTGCCTTTAGGGGTGTAAATCTCGTTGTCTGATGTAACCAATTTGTTATTGTCATCAAAATGAACAATAATGCTACTCTCAGGGTGTTTATTGGCAAGGGATTGGGCGGCTTTGACGGCGGCTTCGCTGTTGCCGTTTTGAACGATAATGTTACTTCGGTAATTGCTGAAGTCTTTTTTGAGTGCGTGACGGAAAACCATATCACTGGACACTTTAGGATTGTCTCTTATTAAAGATTTCATTTGAGCTTTACTAATAAAGTGATTGCTTTTATCAACCATTACTTCAATTCTATCTATTTTATAGTTGGTTTTTGGCTCGTAAAGCACTTTGGTTGTACCTTCTGAATCGTAACCCATAACAACAAGGTCTTGTTGTTTTTGTGCTTTATCTAATAGACTTTCTTCAAATTCTGGATCACGATCTAACATCTCTTTGCTAACCAAAATGGCGTGCACGCCTTCGTTTTGGTTAAAGGCTTTCAGAACATTTATCGAGGTGTTTCTCCACTTTCTCAAATCTCTTATACCCTCTGTCCTAAATTTTTGTAAAGAATCATGCATATAGTGCGGGGGTTCAACCGACGACGAATCAGAATTCGCTGGATCCATAACATAAAGTTGCCCATCTCTACCTACTAACATTTGCAAATCAACAATACTCAAATCTGGATTGCTTGCAAATTGTTGCAATAAAGTCTGAATGTCGACCAGTGTTTTGTGTGTTATGCGCTCTTCTTTAAGAGGCTCCCACCCTGGTTTTACCATGAATGAGTCATGAATACGCTCAACTAAAATACCATGGTGTTCTTGACCAGCTTCGTCAATGATAGAAAGCGCCTTGAAATATTTTGGCGTTTTAATACCCATTTCTCTAAATTTATTAATCCACTCAACTTCGTTTTTTAATTGTTCAATATAATCGCTTTCTCCTGGATTTTCCTCCAGTTGTAAAAACAATAGATCAGGATGGTTCTTTAAGGTGTAAGCAACTTTCGTACTGCCTTCGTTAATAGGCCTGCCTATATCCTCATGAGTCAATGAATCGGGAATATTTAAGGCGGTTTCACCATCTAAGCCCAATTTTAGATGATCTAAAACTTTAGCAATATTCTTAGAGCTTTGCGTTGTCCAAGTAGATCTTTCACGTAGATAATCCCAACGATGAATGATTTTTTGATCCTTCTCATTCATGGTTTTAGAGCCATCTTCGTTCACATGAATATCGCCCAATCTACCTGTAACGCTAGTGTCTCTTAAATATCTTCGAGTGTAAAGCTCTTTAGCGTAATTTTCACTCAGTGCTTTGTTTTTACAGCCCACTAACGCAGCACGATTCAAATAGGCATGACTGCCTGCTGAATCCATCTTGTAGTGTCGCACTAATTTATCGGTGTAATTTGCTAACTTTGCTGCCCCCACTTCTTCCAATTTTTCTGAATGTCCAACAATGTTGAGTCGTACACTAGAATCAGGCGCAAATGCTTTGCCCCTTGGAAAAACCAATTTTCCTTGTCGATTCAGTGTAACAAGAACGCTGGTGTTAGGGTGTTTGTCAAATAACGCTTTGGCGGCATCTCTGGTGACTTT
>NZ_UEXF01000075.1:32890-37645 GCF_900127505.1 thiotrophic endosymbiont of Bathymodiolus puteoserpentis (Logatchev)
TTCCACTGATAAATCATCTTTTCACTGCCTGTTTCCATGGTTTTGGTGCCATCAGGGTTGATTTGCATGTTGCCTTTTCTGCCGGTTATTTCGGCAGTTTTTAGCTCAGGTGTGTCGTTATAAATGGCTTTGGCAAAGTCTTGGGTGAGGTTCTGATCAATGCCATCGGTATTACAACCAACCAAGGCGATACGCCCAATGTCGGTGCTGTCGTTGCCGTAAGTTTGTTGCAGTATTTTGACTTTATCTGCTAACGATTGTGCGCCTTCTTTGCTGAGATCAGCGCCATGATCGACAAAACTAAGACGCACATTGCCTTTAGGTGTATAAATTCCATCTGTTAGTGTGATTAAATTGCCATCAGCATCAAAACGAACAATAATGCTATTGTCTGGATGTTTGTTGGCAAGATCTTGGGCGGCCTTGATTG
Source organism: thiotrophic endosymbiont of Bathymodiolus puteoserpentis (Logatchev) (assembly GCF_900127505.1). Lineage (NCBI taxonomy): Bacteria > Pseudomonadati > Pseudomonadota > Gammaproteobacteria > thiotrophic endosymbiont of Bathymodiolus puteoserpentis (Logatchev). Next base: position 33,321 of record NZ_UEXF01000075.1, read on the forward strand.
CAATGTCGCTGTTGCCATTTTGAACGATAATATTGCTTCGATAGTTGCTAAAGTCTTTTTTGAGTGTGTGGCGAAAAATCATATCATCAGATACTTGAGGGGTATCTTTGATTAAATCACTCATCTGCTCTTCACTCATAAAGTGATTGTTTTTATCAACCATCACTTCAATGCTATTGATTTCATAATCACTTTTTGGTGCGTAAAGCACCTGAGTTGTACCATCTGAGTCGTAACTCATAACCACAAGGTCTTGTTGTTTTTTTGCTTTATTTAATAGGCTTTTTTCAAATGCTGGATCGCTCTCTAACATAGTCTTGTCAACAAGAATGGCGTGCATGCCTTGGGTTTGGTCAAAGGCTTTTAGGGTGTTTAGTGAGGCCTCTCTCCATTCTTTTAAATCTTTTATATTGTCTTGCCTGGTTTGCTGTGAAAAAGGTTGCAAAGTTTCAGACGATGGCGAGTAAGCGTTTAATGGGTCAATAACATAAAGTTGCCCATCTCTACCCAATAACATTTGAAAATCACCAATACTCAAATTTGAATGTTGTTCAAATTGCTGTAATAAATTCTGAACATCGGCCAGTGTTTTGTGTGTTATGCGCTCACCTGGAGGAAGTGCCAGTCCTGGTTTTGTTGTCAATGAGTCGTGAATGCGTTCAACTAAAATACCATGATGTTCTTGAGCGTCTTCGCCAATGACAGAAAGCGTTTTAAAATATTTTGGCGTTTTAATGCCCATTTCTCTAAATTTGTTAATCCACTCAACTTCGTTTTTTAACTGCTCAATGTTATCATTTGCTTCTGGATTTTCATTCAGTTGTAAAAATAACAAGTCGGGGTGGTTTTTTAAGGTGTAGGCAGTTTTCGTGGTACCTTCGTTAATAGGCTTACCTATATCCTCATAAGTCAATGAATCTGGGATATTTGAGGCGGTTTTATCACCTAAGCCCAATTTTAGATGATCTAAAACTTTACTAATATTGGCAGAGCTTTGCGTTGTCCAAGTAGATCTGTTACGTCCATAATCCCAACGATGAATGATTTTTTGATCCTTATCGTTCATGGTTTTAGAGCCATCTTCGTTCACTTGAATATCGCCCAATCTGCCTGTAACGCTAGCGCCTCTTAAGTATTCTCGGGTATAAAGTTGCTTGGCGTAATTTTCACTCAGCGCTTTGTTTTTACAGCCCACTAACGCAGCACGATTCAAATAGGCATGACTGCCTGCTGAATCCATCTTGTAGTGTCGCACTAATTTATCGGTGTAATTTGCTAACTTTGCTGCCCCCACTTCTTCCAATTTTTCTGAATGTCCAACAATGTTGAGTCGTACACTAGAATCAGGCGTAAATGCTTTGCCCCTTGGAAAAACCAATTTTCCTTGTCGATTCAGTGTAACAAGAACGCTGGTGTTAGGGTGTTTGTCAAATAACGCTTTGGCGGCATCTCTGGTGACTTTGTCTTCGCCAATGGACAAGATAATGTTGTGCTTGTTTTTGTCATTGCTTTTTAGGTTTAGGGCTTCATAACCCTCAGGCGTGTTGACACGGAAAACAGACTTATCGCTTTCTTCCCAGCTCCGTGTCTTGAGAAAATCAAGACTGTCTTTTCTTAAATCAACACGTTGCTTATTGCTATCATCGGTAATAACTTCTACAGTCTCAAAAACTAAATTTTGACTGTCGTCTGGTTTATGAAAAACTTCTTTTTCACCTGTTGCAAAATCATGGATAACAATAACTTTATTATTCTTTCCTTTTACATCATTTAGTATTTTTTGTTTGAGTACGCCATCGGGTGAGTCCCAGAGTTTCTTATCGATGTAGGTAATGTGGTTGAGTGTTTTGTCGGTAAAGCGCTCGTGGTGTTTTAAAATAACTTCTTTGAACCCCTGTAAGGCGCTTAACTCAGCTAAATTACGCATATTGCCTGTACGAAGATCAACATCCTGTGGATCTATAACATAGAATTGACCGTCTTCAGCAATAATCCCCTGAAAATCGGATATACAAAAATTGGGATTTGTTGCAAATATTTTTCGCAAACGCTCAATGTCTTCTAAGGTTCGATCGTTGCTATTGTTAAGTATTCTTAACAGAGGATCTCCTGCCAGAATCCAACTTCTATACGATAATTTTATATCTTGTGCGCCTTTAATTTTTTGCACCACTATACCGTGTCGCGTAACATTGGCTTTAGATTGATCTACAAATGTGATTTTTTTATGGCGTTTAGGTGTTTTTATACCAAGTGAATCTAGTTGTTTTAACCACCTTATTTCATTCTTAATATCATGGGCTGGATATTTTGACCCCAATAGCAATACCAATAAATCAGGCCGGTTTTTAAAATTGTAGGCAGTTTTAAATGCACCTTTACCAACAAAATTTGTTATGTCTACTTGATCACTGCTTAATGTGCTTGGGATGTTGTCTGTATCCGATGATCCTTTGGAGCTCGCACCACCAAGCTTTAAACCCTCTAATATTTCTCCCACGCGCTTAGATTCTTCAGTCTGCTGGGTAACGATATTTAAGTCATCGTTCCACTGATAAATCATCTTTTCACTGCCTGTTTCCATGGTTTTGGTGCCATCAGGGTTGATTTGCATGTTGCCTTTTCTGCCGGTTATTTCGGCAGTTTTTAGCTCAGGTGTGTCGTTATAAATGGCTTTGGCAAAGTCTTGGGTGAGGTTCTGATCAATGCCATCGGTATTACAACCAACCAAGGCGATACGCCCAATGTCGGTGCTGTCGTTGCCGTAAGTTTGTTGCAGTATTTTGACTTTATCTGCTAACGATTGTGCGCCTTCTTTGCTGAGATCGGCGCCATGATCGACAAAACTAAGACGCACATTGCCTTTAGGTGTATAAATTCCATCTGTTAGTGTGATTAAATTGCCATCAGCATCAAAACGAACAATAATGCTATTGTCTGGATGTTTGTTGGCAAGATCTTGGGCGGCCTTGATTGCAATGTCGCTGTTGCCATTTTGAACGATAATATTGCTTCGATAGTTGCTAAAGTCTTTTTTGAGTGTGTGGCGAAAAATCATATCATCAGATACTTGAGGGGTATCTTTGATTAAATCACTCATCTGCTCTTCACTCATAAAGTGATTGTTTTTATCAACCATCACTTCAATGCTATTGATTTCATAATCACTTTTTGGTGCGTAAAGCACCTGAGTTGTACCATCTGAGTCGTAACTCATAACCACAAGGTCTTGTTGTTTTTTTGCTTTATTTAATAGGCTTTTTTCAAATGCTGGATCGCTCTCTAACATAGTCTTGTCAACAAGAATGGCGTGCATGCCTTGGGTTTGGTCAAAGGCTTTTAGGGTGTTTAGTGAGGCCTCTCTCCATTCTTTTAAATCTTTTATATTGTCTTGCCTGGTTTGCTGTGAAAAAGGTTGCAAAGTTTCAGACGATGGCGAGTAAGCGTTTAATGGGTCAATAACATAAAGTTGCCCATCTCTACCCAATAACATTTGAAAATCACCAATACTCAAATTTGAATGTTGTTCAAATTGCTGTAATAAATTCTGAACATCGGCCAGTGTTTTGTGTGTTATGCGCTCACCTGGAGGAAGTGCCAGTCCTGGTTTTGTTGTCAATGAGTCGTGAATGCGTTCAACTAAAATACCATGATGTTCTTGAGCGTCTTCGCCAATGACAGAAAGCGTTTTAAAATATTTTGGCGTTTTAATGCCCATTTCTCTAAATTTGTTAATCCACTCAACTTCGTTTTTTAACTGCTCAATGTTATCATTTGCTTCTGGATTTTCATTCAGTTGTAAAAATAACAAGTCGGGGTGGTTTTTTAAGGTGTAGGCAGTTTTCGTGGTACCTTCGTTAATAGGCTTACCTATATCCTCATAAGTCAATGAATCTGGGATATTTGAGGCGGTTTTATCACCTAAGCCCAATTTTAGATGATCTAAAACTTTACTAATATTGGCAGAGCTTTGCGTTGTCCAAGTAGATGTGTTGTCTTCATAACTCCAACGATGAATGATTTTTTGATCCTTATCGTTCATGGTTTTAGAACCATCTTCGTTCACTTGAATATCGCCCAATCTGCCTGTAACACTAGTGTCTCTTAAATATTTTCGAGTGTAAAGCTCTTTAGCGTAACTTTGACTGAGTCTTTCGTTGTTACAACCCACCAAAGCAGCACGATTCAAATAGGCGTGACTATCTACTGAATCCATTTTGTAGTGTTGCGCTAATTGATCGGTGTAATCTGCTAACTTTGTCGCCCCCACTTCTTCCAATTTTTCTGAATGTCCAATAATGTTGAGTCGTACACTGGAATCAGGC
>NZ_UEXF01000075.1:39502-44108 GCF_900127505.1 thiotrophic endosymbiont of Bathymodiolus puteoserpentis (Logatchev)
TGTTACAACCCACCAAAGCAGCACGATTCAAATAGGCGTGACTATCTACTGAATCCATTTTGTAGTGTTGCGCTAATTGATCGGTGTAATCTGCTAACTTTGTCGCCCCCACTTCTTCCAATTTTTCTGAATGTCCAATAATGTTGAGTCGTACACTGGAATCAGGCGTAAATGCTTCGCCCCCTGGGAAAACCAGCTTACCTTGCTCATCAAGTGTAACAAGGACACTGGTGTTAGGGTGTTTGTCAAATAACGCTTTGGCGGCATCTCTGGTGACTTTATCTTCGCCAATGGATAAAATAATATTGTGCTTGTTTTTGTCATTGCTTTTTAGGTTTAGGGCTTCATAACCCTCAGCGGTGTTGACACGAAAAGCAAGATCTTTACTTTCTTTCCAACCTTGTTGCATAGCAAAAACACGACAATTTCCTTTTAAACCAATATCTTGGTTTTTGCTGTCAGGGGAGATTACTTCAATAGTGTTGAAATCCAAATTTTGATTATTTTCTGGTTGATGAACAACTTCTTTTTCGCCCGTTGCAAAATCATAGACAACAATGACTTTATTGTTCTTTTTTTCTGCATCACTTAGTATTTTGTGTTTTAGTGCATCATCGGGTGATCCCCAAAGTTGTTTGTCAACATAGATAATATGATTGAAAGTTTTATCGGTAAAGCGCTTGTGGTGTTTTAAAATATTTTGTTTGAATCCCTGTAAGGCGTTTAACTGATTCATGTTACGCCTACTGCTTGAATGAAGATCAACACCCTGTGGATCCATAATATATAATTGACCGTCTCCAGCAACAAGACCTTGAAAATCTGACACAAAAAGGTAAGGGTTTTTCATGAATATTTTTTGCAAATGCTTAATGTCTTCTAAGGTTTGGTTGTTGCTATTACTAAGAACCTTTGGTGGTAGAGTCTTGGTTCTGTGCGTTAATCTTATATCTTCTGCGCCTTTAATTTTTTGCACAACTAAACCGTGTTTCTTGGAGTGAAATCTATCTACAAATGTAATTTGTTTATAGCGTCCAGGTGTTTTTATACCAAGTGAATCTAGTTGCTCTAAGTATTTTATTTCGTCCTTAATAATACGAGCCCCATAGCATGTTTTTGATAACAATACTAATAAATCAGGTTGATTTTTAAAATTGTAGGCAACTTTATGTGTGCCTTCACCAATAGCAAATCTTGTATCTACTTGTGTGGCATATAATGTGTCTGGAATACTGTCTATGTCTATGGCATCAGACGAACCTTCAGAATTCGCATCACCGAGCTTCAAGCCTTTTAATACTTCTCCCACGCGCTTAGACTCTTCGGTTTGTTTGGTAATAATATTTAAATCACCATTCCACTGATAAATCATCTTTTCACTGCCTGTTTCCATGGTTTTGGTGCCATCAGGGTTGATTTGCATGTTGCCTTTTCTGCCGGTTATTTCGGCAGTTTTTAGCTCAGGTGTGTCGTTATAAATGGCTTTGGCAAAGTCTTGGGTGAGGTTCTGATCAATGCCATCGGTATTACAACCAACCAAGGCGATACGCCCAATGTCGGTGCTGTCGTTGCCGTAAGTTTGTTGCAGTATTTTGACTTTATCTGCTAACGATTGTGCACCTTCTTTGCTGAGATCAGCGCCATGATCGACAAAACTAAGACGCACATTGCCTTTAGGTGTATAAATTCCATCTGTTAGCGTGATTAAATTGCCATCAGCATCAAAACGAACAATAATGCTGCTATTAGGATGTTTGCTGGCAAGATCTTGGGCGGCCTTGATTGCAATGTCGCTGTTGCCATTTTGAACGATAATGTTGCTTCGGTAATTGCTGAAGTCTTTTTTGAGTGCGTGACGAAAAACCATATCACTAGACATTTTTGAATCCTGTCTTACAAAATCATCCATCTGATATTCGTCAATAAAGCGATTATTTTCATCAACCATTACTTCGATTCTGTCAATTTTATAAGAGGTTTTTGGCTCGTAAAGCACTTGAGTTGTGTCTTTTGCTAAGTCGTAACTCATAATAACCAGGTCTTGCTGTTTTCTTGCTTTTTCTAATAGGCTTTGTTCAAATTTTGGATCATCCCCTAACATTTCCTTGCTAACAAAAATGGCGTTCATGCCTTTGTTTTGGTTGAATTCTTCTAGGACGCTTAATGATGTGTCTCTCCACTCTCGCAAATTTTCTATATTCTCTTCTCTTTCTTCCTGTGAAAAATAAGACAAAGATTCAGATGATGGCGAGTTAATATTTAATGGGTCAATGACATAAAGTTGCCCATCTCTGCCTAATAACATTTGTAAATCATCAATGCCTAAATTTGGATGTTGATCAAATTTCTGCAATAAATTTTGAATATCGCTTAGCGTTTTGTGTGTTACACGCTCCTCTGGAACAGATAGCCGCCCTGGCCTTACCATCGTTGAGTTATGAATGCGTTCAACCAAAATACCTTGATGCTCTTGATCGTCTCCATCAATCATGGAAACAACCTTAAAATATTTTGGCGTTTTAATGCCCAATTCTCTAAATTTGTTAATCCACTCAATTTCGTTTTTTAATTGCCTAACTGAATGCGCATTCTCTAGGCTTTCATCTAGTTGTAAAAACAACAAATCGGGGTGGTCTTTTAAAGTGTAAGCGGTTTTCGTGGAGCCATGGCCGATAGATTTACCTATATCTGTATGCATCAATGAATCGGGCGTTGTTTTATTATCCAGTCCCAATTTTAGAGAATCTAAAACATCACCAACATTCTTAGAGCTTTCCGTTGTCCAAGTAGATTTTTCAAATTTATAATTCCAGCGATGAATGATTTTTTGATCCTTATCACTCATGATTTTAGAACCATCTTTATTTATATGCATATCGCCTAATCTACCGGTAACACTAGTGCCTCTTAAATATTTTCGGGTATAGAGTTGATTGGCGTAACTTTCACTAAGTGCTTGGTTTTTACAGCCCACCAGAGCAGCACGATTTAAATAAGAGGAGTTGTCCGTTGAATTTATATTGTAGTATCGCATTAGGCTGTCGGTATATATCGCTAACTGTTGAGCGCCGACTGCTTCCAATTTTTCTGAATGCCCCACAATATTGAGCCGCACACTGGCATCAGGGGTAAATGCCTCCCCCCCTGGGAAAACCAAATCCCCTTGTTCATTAATGGTAACAAGAACGCTGGTATCGGGGTGTTTGTTAAATAATGATGTGGCTGCATCTCTGGTAATTTTATCGTTGCCGATTGATACGATAATGTTGTGTTTGTTCTTGTCGTTACTCTTAAGATTTAAGGCTTCATAATCCTCAGAGGTGTTTACACGGAAAACAAAATCTCTACTTTTCGCCCAACTTTGTTGATTTGTAAAATCAACACACTCTTTTCTTAAATCAACATTTTGGTTTTGGTTATCTTGGGTAATGACTTCAATGGTGTTGAAGTTCACATTTTGAATGTCGCTTGGCTTATGAAGGACTTCTTTTTCACCTGTTACAAAATTATAGACAACAAAGGCCTTATTGTCTTTTTTCTGTAGATCGTTCAGCATTTGTTGTTTTCGTGTATCGCTGTAAGATTTCCAAAGTCTATCGTCAATATAGGTGATATGATTGAGTGCTTTGCCGGTAAAACGCTTGTGGCGTTTTAAAATATCTTGCTCAAACCCCTGCAAAGCACTTAATAGAGTCGAATTATGCTTGCTGTCTGCATGCATATTAACATTCTGTGGATCTATAACATACAGTTGACCGTCTTCAGCAACAAGCCCTTGGAAATCCTGCACATAAAGATGGGGATTTTTTGCAAATATTTTTTGCAAATTTTTGATATCTTTTAAGGTTTTGTTGTTGCTATTATCAAGCACTTTTGACTGAGGATGAATAAGTGGTTTTTGTTCTAATCTTATATCCTGTGCACCTTTAATCTTTTGCACAACCAAACCGCGTTGCTCAGTATTAAAGTTGGGTGTGGATTGGTCTACAAATGTGATTTGCTTATAACGCTCAGGTGTTTTCATACCAAGCGCTTCTAGTTGCTCTAAGCACATTACTTCATTTTCAATATCATTGGATTGACTGTATGATTCTACCAACAACACCAATAAATCAGGCCGATTTTTAAAATTATAGGCCGTTTTAAATGAGCCCGCTCCAACAGCGTCATTTAAATCTACTTGTGCATTGGTTAAGGTATCTGGAATGTTATCTATATCAATAACATCAATATCAGTGTCAGACGAGCCTTTGGAGCTCACACAACCCAGTTTCAAATTTTCTAATACCTCCCCCGCACGCTTGGATTCCTCAGTCTGCTGGGTAATGATATTTAGGTCGCCATTCCACCGATAAATCATCTTTTCACTGCCTGTTTCCATGGTTTTGGTGCCATCAGGGTTGATTTGCATGTTGCCTTTTCTGCCGGTTATTTCGGCAGTTTTTAGCTCAGGTGTGTCGTTATAAATGGCTTTGGCAAAGTCTTGGGTGAGGTTCTGATCAATGCCATCGGTATTACAACCAACCAAGGCGATACGCCCAATGTCGGTGCTGTCGTTGCCGTAGGTTTGTTGCAGTATTTTGACTTTATCTGCTAACGATTGTGC
>NZ_UEXF01000075.1:46799-52144 GCF_900127505.1 thiotrophic endosymbiont of Bathymodiolus puteoserpentis (Logatchev)
CCTGGTTTTGTTGTCAATGAGTCGTGAATGCGTTCAACTAAAATACCATGATGTTCTTGAGCGTCTTCGCCAATGACAGAAAGCGTTTTAAAATATTTTGGCGTTTTAATGCCCATTTCTCTAAATTTGTTAATCCACTCAACTTCGTTTTTTAACTGCTCAATGTTATCATTTGCTTCTGGATTTTCATTCAGTTGTAAAAATAACAAGTCGGGGTGGTTTTTTAAGGTGTAGGCAGTTTTCGTGGTACCTTCGTTAATAGGCTTACCTATATCCTCATAAGTCAATGAATCTGGGATATTTGAGGCGGTTTTATCACCTAAGCCCAATTTTAGATGATCTAAAACTTTACTAATATTGGCAGAGCTTTGCGTTGTCCAAGTAGATGTGTTACGTCCATAATCCCAACGATGAATGATTTTTTGATCCTTATCGTTCATGGTTTTAGAGCCATCTTCGTTCACTTGAATATCGCCCAATCTGCCTGTAACGCTAGCGCCTCTTAAGTATTCTCGGGTATAAAGTTGCTTGGCGTAATTTTCACTCAGTGCTTTGTTTTTACAGCCCACTAACGCAGCACGATTCAAATAGGCATGACTGCCTGCTGAATCCATCTTGTAGTGTCGCACTAATTTATCGGTGTAATTTGCTAACTTTGCTGCCCCCACTTCTTCCAATTTTTCTGAATGTCCAACAATGTTGAGTCGTACACTAGAATCAGGCGTAAATGCTTTGCCCCTTGGAAAAACCAATTTTCCTTGTCGATTCAGTGTAACAAGAACGCTGGTGTTAGGGTGTTTGTCAAATAACGCTTTGGCGGCATCTCTGGTGACTTTGTCTTCGCCAATGGACAAGATAATGTTGTGCTTGTTTTTGTCATTGCTTTTTAGGTTTAGGGCTTCATAACCCTCAGGCGTGTTGACACGGAAAACAGACTTATCGCTTTCTTCCCAGCTCCGTGTCTTGAGAAAATCAAGACTGTCTTTTCTTAAATCAACACGTTGCTTATTGCTATCATCGGTAATAACTTCTACAGTCTCAAAAACTAAATTTTGACTGTCGTCTGGTTTATGAAAAACTTCTTTTTCACCTGTTGCAAAATCATGGATAACAATAACTTTATTATTCTTTCCTTTTACATCATTTAGTATTTTTTGTTTGAGTACGCCATCGGGTGAGTCCCAGAGTTTCTTATCGATGTAGGTAATGTGGTTGAGTGTTTTGTCGGTAAAGCGCTCGTGGTGTTTTAAAATAACTTCTTTGAACCCCTGTAAGGCATTTAACTGATCCAAATGTTCCTTTTCACTTAAATCAATACCCTGTGGATCCATAATATACAATTGACCATCTTCAGCAATAAGCCCTTGAAAATCTGATACAGACAATGTAGCATTTTTTGCGAATATTTTTTGCAGATGTTGAATGTCTTCTAAAGTTTGATTGTTGCTATTATTAAGTATTTTTAACAGAGAGTCTCCTTTCGGAATCAAACTTTTGTACGATAACATTATATCTTGTGCGCCTTTAATTTTTTGCACGACTAAACCGTGTTTCGTAGTGTTAGATTTATCTATAAATGTGATTTTTTTGTAAAATTTAGGTGTTTTTATACCAAGCGAATCTAGTTTCTTTAAGTGTTTTATTTCTTCTCCAATCTCGCTGGCTTCAAAACCTGAGGTTAATAGCAACACCAATAAATCAGGTCTATCTTTAAAATTATAGGCAGTTTTAAATACACCTTGACCAACAACAGTTTCTATGTCTACTTGATCGCTGTTTAATGTATTTGGGATGTTGTCTGTATCAGATGATCCTTTGGAGTTCGCACCACCAAGTTTCAAACCTTCTAATATTTCCCCCACACGCTTAGACTCTTTAGTTTGCCTGGTAATAACATTTAAATCACCATTCCACTGATAAATCATTTTTTCACCGCCTGTTTCCATGGTTTTGGTGCCATCAGGGTTGATTTGCATGTCGCCTTTTCTGCCGGTTATTTCAGCAGTTTTTAGCGCTGGTATATTATCATAAATCATTTTGGCAAAGTTCTTGGTTAGACCTTGCTTGATGTTGGTAGTATCACAACCTACTAAGGCAATGCGTTCAAAATAAGTATCGTTATTGGCGTAAGTAGTATGAATTTGTTTGACTTTATCAAACAACTCCGCCATGCCATTTTCACCATTGGCAAAATTTTCTCCATGATCAACAAAATTAAGTCGGACATTGCCTTTGGGGGTGTAAATCTCATTGTCTGATGTGACCAATTTATTATTGTCATCAAAATAAACAATAATACTGCTTTCAGGGTGTTTATTGGCAAGGGATTGGGCGGCTTTGACGGCGGCTTCGCTGTTGCCGTTTTGAACGATAATGTTGCTTTGATAGTTGCTGAAATTTTCTTTTAGTGCGTGACGAAAAACCATATCACTGGACACTTTGGGGTTGCCCCTTATTAAAGATCTCATTTGAACTTTACTAATAAAGTGATTGCTTTCATCAACCATTACTTCAATTCTATCTATTTTATAGTTGGTTTTTGGCTCGTAAAGCACTTTGGTTGTGCCATCTGAGTCGTAACTCATAACAACAAGGTCTTGTTGTTTTTGTGCTTTGTCTAATAGACTTTTTTCAAATTTTGGATCGCCCTCCAACATTTTCTTGCTAACAAAAATGGCGTGCATACCTTTGTTTTGATCAAATTCTTTTAGGGTGCTTAACGATTCATCTCTCCACTTTAACAAATTTTCTATATTCTCTTTCCTGTCTACCTGTGAATAATAAGACAAAACTTCAGACGATGGTGAGTGAATGTTCAATGGATCCATAACATAAAGTTGTCCATCTCTGCCTAATAACATCTGCAAATCACCGATACCTAAATTTGGATACTGATCAAATTTCTGTAATAAATTTTGAATATCGCTTAGCGTTTTGGCTGTTGTGCGCCCCTTTGGAATAGGCAGCCGTCCTGGTTTTACCAATACTGAGCTATGAATGCGTTCAACCAAAATACCATGGTGTTCTTGATTATTCTCATCAATCATAGAAATAGTTTTAAAATATTTTGGCGTTTTAATGCCCATTTCTCTAAATTTGTTAATCCACTCAATTTCGTTTGTTAATCGTTCAATTGAAGACGGATTCTCTAATCTTTCATTTAGTTGTAAAAACAACAAATCGGGGTGGTCTTTTAAGGTGTAAGCAACTTTCATGGCACCACGACCAATAGATTCGCCTATATCCTTATGCATCAATGAATCTGGCGTTGTTTCATCATCTAACCCCAATTTTAGATGATCTAAAACTTTAGCAATATTCTTAGAACTTTGCGTTGTCCAAGTAGATCTGTTGCGTCCATAATCCCAACGATGAATGATTTTTTGATCCTTCTCATTCATGGTTTTAGAGCCATCTTCGTTCACATGAATATCGCCCAATCTACCTGTAACACTAGTGTTTCTTAAATATTTTCGAGTGTAAAGCTCTTTAGCGTAACTTTGACTGAGTCTTTCGCTGTTACAACCCACCAAAGCAGCACGATTCAAATAGGCGTGACTGTCTACTGAATCCATTTTGTAGTGTTGCGCTAATTGATCGGTGTAATCTGCTAACTTTGTCGCCCCCACTTCTTCCAATTTTTCTGAATGTCCAATAATGTTGAGTCGTACACTGGAATCAGGCATAAATGCTTCGCCCTCTGGGAAAACCAGTTTNTCTTTAGCGTAACTTTGACTGAGTCTTTCGCTGTTACAACCCACCAAAGCAGCACGATTCAAATAGGCGTGACTGTCTACTGAATCCATTTTGTAGTGTTGCGCTAATTGATCGGTGTAATCTGCTAACTTTGTCGCCCCCACTTCTTCCAATTTTTCTGAATGTCCAATAATGTTGAGTCGTACACTGGAATCAGGCATAAATGCTTCGCCCTCTGGGAAAACCAGTTTACCTTGCTCATCAAGTGTAACAAGGACACTGGTGTTAGAGTGTTTGTCAAATAACGCTTTGGCGGCATCTCTGGTGACTTTATCTTCGCCAATGGACAAAATAATGTTGTGCTTGTTTTTGTCATTGCTTTTTAGGTTTAGGGCTTCATAACCCTCAGCGGTGTTGACACGGAAAACAGAGTTGCTACTTTCTTTCCAGTCATGTTGCTTGGCAAAATCAAGGTATTTATTTTTTAAATCAGCACTTGGAATTATATTGTCACGGCTAATAACTTCAACGGTTGCGAAATCTAGACTTTGACTGTTGCTTGGTTGGTGAATAATATTTTTTTCACCTGTTACAGAATCATAGACAACAATGACTTTGTTATTCTTTTCTTTTGCATCGCTTAGTATTTTTTGTTTTAGCGTCTTATCGGGTGCATCCCAAAGTTGTTTGTCAATATAGACAATATGATCAAGTGTTTTGTCGGTAAAAAGGTTGTGGCGTTCTAAAATATAATGTTCAAATGTTTGCAAGGCATCTAACTGATCCGTGTTACGATTGGCGCTCCAAGGCGATATAACAACACCCATTGGATCTATAACATACAGTTGACCGTCTTCGGCAACAAGCCCTTGAAAATCTGACACACTAAGATTGTTGTTTGATGTAAATATTTTCTGCAAATTTTTAATATCTCTTAGGGTTTGGTCGTTACTACTATCAAGCACTTGCAATAGATGGTTGCTTAGCTGAACCTTTTTTTTGCGCATTAATTTTATATCGTGTGCGCCTTTAATTTTTTGCACAACTAAGCCGTATTGCTTGGTATTAGAATCAGATTCATCAACAAATGTGATTTGTTTATAGCGCTTAGGTGTTTTTATACCAAGTGAATCTAATTTCGTTAGCCATTTTATTTCTTCTTCAATATCAGCGGCTTGATCGTGTGACTTTAATAGCAATACCAATAAATCGGGTTGATTTTTAAAATTGTAGGCAGTTTTATAGGTGCCCGAACCAACGGCAGTTTTTGTATCCACTTGTTTGTTACTTAATATGTCTGGAATGCTGTCTACATCAATGGTATCAGATGAACCTTCAGAATTCGCACCACCAAGCTTCAAGCCTTTTAATATTTCCCCTACGCGCTTAAACTCTTCAGTCTGCTGGGTAACGATATTTAAGTCATCGTTCCACTGATAAATCATCTTTTCACTGCCTGTTTCCATGGTTTTGGTGCCATCAGGGTTGATTTGCATGTTGCCTTTTCTGCCGGTTATTTCGGCAGTTTTTAGCTCAGGTGTGTCGTTATAAATGGCTTTGGCAAAGTCTTGGGTGAGGTTCTGATCAATGCCATCGGTATTACAACCAACCAAGGCGATACGCCCAATGTCGGTGCTGTCGTTGCCGTA
>NZ_UEXF01000075.1:53129-63054 GCF_900127505.1 thiotrophic endosymbiont of Bathymodiolus puteoserpentis (Logatchev)
TGTGCGCCTTTAATTTTTTGCACAACTAAGCCGTATTGCTTGGTATTAGAATCAGATTCATCAACAAATGTGATTTGTTTATAGCGCTTAGGTGTTTTTATACCAAGTGAATCTAATTTCGTTAGCCATTTTATTTCTTCTTCAATATCAGCGGCTTGATCGTGTGACTTTAATAGCAATACCAATAAATCGGGTTGATTTTTAAAATTGTAGGCAGTTTTATAGGTGCCCGAACCAACGGCAGTTTTTGTATCCACTTGTTTGTTACTTAATATGTCTGGAATGCTGTCTACATCAATGGTATCAGATGAACCTTCAGAATTCGCACCACCAAGCTTCAAGCCTTTTAATATTTCCCCTACGCGCTTAAACTCTTCAGTCTGCTGGGTAACGATATTTAAGTCATCGTTCCACTGATAAATCATCTTTTCACTGCCTGTTTCCATGGTTTTGGTGCCATCAGGGTTGATTTGCATGTTGCCTTTTCTGCCGGTTATTTCGGCAGTTTTTAGCTCAGGTGTGTCGTTATAAATGGCTTTGGCAAAGTCTTGGGTGAGGTTCTGATCAATGCCATCGGTATTACAACCAACCAAGGCGATACGCCCAATGTCGGTGCTGTCGTTGCCGTAAGTTTGTTGCAGTATTTTGACTTTATCTGCTAACGATTGTGCGCCTTCTTTGCTGAGATCAGCGCCATGATCGACAAAACTAAGACGCACATTGCCTTTAGGTGTATAAATTCCATCTGTTAGTGTGATTAAATTGCCATCAGCATCAAAACGAACAATAATGCTATTGTCTGGATGTTTGTTGGCAAGATCTTGGGCGGCCTTGATTGCAATGTCGCTGTTGCCATTTTGAACGATAATATTGCTTCGATAGTTGCTAAAGTCTTTTTTGAGTGTGTGGCGAAAAATCATATCATCAGATACTTGAGGGGTATCTTTGATTAAATCACTCATCTGCTCTTCACTCATAAAGTGATTGTTTTTATCAACCATCACTTCAATGCTATTGATTTCATAATCACTTTTTGGTGCGTAAAGCACCTGAGTTGTACCATCTGAGTCGTAACTCATAACCACAAGGTCTTGTTGTTTTTTTGCTTTATTTAATAGGCTTTTTTCAAATGCTGGATCGCTCTCTAACATAGTCTTGTCAACAAGAATGGCGTGCATGCCTTGGGTTTGGTCAAAGGCTTTTAGGGTGTTTAGTGAGGCCTCTCTCCATTCTTTTAAATCTTTTATATTGTCTTGCCTGGTTTGCTGTGAAAAAGGTTGCAAAGTTTCAGACGATGGCGAGTAAGCGTTTAATGGGTCAATAACATAAAGTTGCCCATCTCTACCCAATAACATTTGAAAATCACCAATACTCAAATTTGAATGTTGTTCAAATTGCTGTAATAAATTCTGAACATCGGCCAGTGTTTTGTGTGTTATGCGCTCACCTGGAGGAAGTGCCAGTCCTGGTTTTGTTGTCAATGAGTCGTGAATGCGTTCAACTAAAATACCATGATGTTCTTGAGCGTCTTCGCCAATGACAGAAAGCGTTTTAAAATATTTTGGCGTTTTAATGCCCATTTCTCTAAATTTGTTAATCCACTCAACTTCGTTTTTTAACTGCTCAATGTTATCATTTGCTTCTGGATTTTCATTCAGTTGTAAAAATAACAAGTCGGGGTGGTTTTTTAAGGTGTAGGCAGTTTTCGTGGTACCTTCGTTAATAGGCTTACCTATATCCTCATAAGTCAATGAATCTGGGATATTTGAGGCGGTTTTATCACCTAAGCCCAATTTTAGATGATCTAAAACTTTACTAATATTGGCAGAGCTTTGCGTTGTCCAAGTAGTTCTTTCATGTAGATAATCCCAACGATGAATGATTTTTTGATCCTTATCGTTCATGGTTTTAGAGCCATCTTCGTTCACTTGAATATCGCCCAATCTGCCTGTAACGCTAGCGCCTCTTAAGTATTCTCGGGTATAAAGTTGCTTGGCGTAATTTTCACTCAGCGTTTCATTATCACAACCTACAATCGCAGCCCGATTTAAATAGGCGGGACTGTCCACTGAATCGACATGATAGCGTTGCATTAGTGTGTCGGTGTAATTCGCTAACTTTGTGGCACCCACTTTTCCTAAGTTTTCTGGATGTCCAACAATATTGAGCCGCACACTAGAATCAGGACTGAATGTTTCACCTTCTGGAAAAACCAACTTACCTTGCTCATCAAGTGTAACAAGGACGCTGGTGTTAGGGTGTTTGTCAAATAACGCTTTGGCGGCATCTCTAGTGACTTTATCTTCACCAATAGACAAAATAATATTGTGCTTATTTTTACCATTGCCTTTGAGGTTTAAAGCTTCGTACTCCTCAGCAGCATTGACACGGAAAACAAAATCTTTTGTTTTTACCCAACCTTCTTGCTTGATAAAATCAAGACACTCTTCTTTTAAATTAACACCTTGGTTTTGGTTATCACGGGTAATGACTTCGACAGTGTCAAAATCCAACTCTTGCGTATTACTTGGTTGATGGGCAACTTCTTTTTCGCCTGTTTTAAAATCATAGATAACAATGATTTTATTGTTATTTTTCCGTGTATCGCTTAGTATTTGTTGTTTTTGTGTATCGCTGTATGATTTCCAAAGCTCCTTGTCAATATAGGCAATATGATTGAGTGCTTTGTCGGTAAAACGCTGATGGCGCTTTAAAATATGTTGTTCAAATGACTGCAAAACATCTAAGTGAATTGAATTTCGCATTTTTTCTGCATTCATATCAACACCCTGCGGATCTATAATATACAGTTGACCGTCTTCAGCAACAAGTCCTTGGAAATCTGCCACAAAAAGATTGGGGTTTTTTGTAAATATTTTTTGTAAACGTTTAACATCTTTTAAAGTTTGGTTGTTGCTATTGTTCAGCACTTTTGACAGAGATCCAGCATATGCTGCTCTGCGCCTTAATCTTATATCTTGTGCACCTTCAATCTTTTGCACAACTAAACCGTGTTGCTCAACATCGGGTTTAAACTTAGACTTAGATTTCTTTATAAATGTAATTTGTTTGTAACGCTTAGGGGTTTTCATACCAAGTGAGTCTAGTTGATCTAACCACCTCATCTCCTCTTCAATCTTGGTGACTTCATGCTCTGAAGCTAATAGCAATACCAATAAACCAGGTTGATTTTTAAAATTATAGGCCGTTTTAAATGAGCCTGATCCAATGGGTTTTGCGTCTATTTGCTCACTGGTTAATGTATCGGGGATATCATCATCAGACGAATCTTTGGAACTCATACAACCCAGTTTCAAGCCCTTTAATATCTCTCCTACACGCTTAGATTCTTCAGTTTGCCTAGTGATAATATTTAAATCACTATTCCACCGATAAATCATTTTTTCACTGCCCATTTCCATGGTTTTAGTGCCATCAGCATTGATTTGCATATCGCCTTTTCTGCCGGTTATTTCTGCAGTTTTTAGCTCAGGCGTGTCATTATAAATGGCTTTGGCAAAATCTTGGGTGAGGCTTTGATTAACACCATCAGTGCCACAGCCGACTAAGGCAATACGCTTGATATTCGTGCTGTCGTTGCCATAGGTTTGCTGGAGTATCTTCACCTTATCTGCTAATGACTGTGCACCTTCTTGGCTTAAATCGTTACCATGACCGACAAAATTAACACGGGTATCGCCTGTTGGCGTGTAAGTCTCACCTTTTAGAGTAACAAGATTGCCGTCTTGATCAAATTTGACAAGGACACTGCTGTCAGGGTGTTTGTTGAATAAGGCATTGGCGGCTTCGATGACAATAGGGTCATCGCTGCTTTGGACGATGAGGTTACTTTGATATTTGGAAGTTTTGTTTACAACAGGCTGAGTATCGGGCTGGCTGGGGTTTTGCCCTGAGGTGAAAAATAAACTGTCAAATGCCAATTCTTTTTTTGCAAAACTGTGCCGAGTAAACCAGTTTCTACGCAAGCCTGTGGCGGTTCTTTGTAGGGTGATGGCTTGTTGTAATTGTGCTACAATGGCTTCTGCATCAATTTCATCTTCTGGATTATCGTCAGTGTTGACGATATACTCACCGCTATCAATGTCTTCAACCAAAATATTAACGACCTTGCCATAGGCAATCGTTTGATACTCTATGCGTTCAATCTCAATATCGTTTTGTTGCCCATGTAAGTATTCAATTTCGTGATTTTCTGTATTGTAATAAAGGACAATGTCATTCTTTTTTCTGAGTTTCATTCCCAGATCAAGGCTTTTATCTGAAAAATCGGTAATAATAAAGATTTTAGATGTTTGAGAAAATGACAAGCCTTGAGAAAATCTTTGATTGACCTTGCTATTAAACCATTTTTCTGCCTTGTTGGTTTTTTGCTCTCCAGTCTCTTGGGTATTGTCAGTGGTATTGGTAGTGGTGGTATTGGTAGTGGTGGTATTATTGGTGTTATCAGCAGTACTTGTGCCCTCATTAGAAGAGGTATTTGTTTCGTTGTTGTTAGACTGATTGTCATTAAATACTTGACCAAACACATTGTTGTTTTCCAAGCCCCCTGTTGTTGAAACCTGTTTTATCGATTTGGCGCTTACTGAAAGTGGCAACCTGTTGTTAAGTATTTGTATGTCTGATAATTTGGCACCAATATCATGCAAAGAACTGTCTAAAAACAATTTGACATCTGTACTTAAAATTCTACTTGGGGTGTTGTAAAGCAAGGTGCCTTCGGTAGCTGGATCATCACCAACTTTAACAAGATAGTAGTTGATTGTTGCACCGTCTCGCTCTATTTTTAAATAATCCCCTGCCGTATAAGGATATTGATCTTCATCAAAACTTTTAATGCTACGACCGTTTTCATAAATGCCAACAATATTGCCAG
This sequence comes from thiotrophic endosymbiont of Bathymodiolus puteoserpentis (Logatchev), assembly GCF_900127505.1. NCBI lineage: Bacteria > Pseudomonadati > Pseudomonadota > Gammaproteobacteria > thiotrophic endosymbiont of Bathymodiolus puteoserpentis (Logatchev). Next base: position 58,024 of record NZ_UEXF01000075.1, read on the forward strand.
AATTATGTACATAGATTGCGAAATCTATTGTGTGATAGTTACCTTCATTATTGTTATTATCGGTAGACAGCCCAACCATTAAATCTTTATTGTTACTGCCAATCTTGGCAATCACACAACCATCACCAGAAAAACCCTTGGTGGAAGTAATAGCAACATTCCAATCCCCGTTAAAGGTGTTTTCGTGAACACCCTCTTTTTCAATCAATGAGACTGATTTAATTTTGCTAACATCAAGATCCATGAGACTGGTGCTGTCAAGGGTTTGTTTATTAGTACCTATGGGATTGATTTCATCAAAGAGATTTTTATTAACATCTATGGGTCTGGTGCTGTCAAGGGTTTGTTTATTAGTACCTATGGGATTGATTTCATCAAAGAGATTTTTATTAACATCTATGGGTCTGGCGCTGTCAAGGGTTTGTTTATTAGTACCTATGGGATTGATTTTATCAAAGAGATTTTTATTAACATCTATGGGTCTGGTGCTGTCAAGGGTTTTTTCGTAAACACCCGTAGATCTGTCAGAGATTTTTTTATCAATATCCATGCGACTGATGTCGCCAAAGGTGTTTTTGTAAATATGCTTGGGTCTGTTAGAGGTTTTTTCGTAAATACCCTTGGTTTGGCTTATTTTATTACAATCGCTAATTCTAAAGCCTGTATCCAGCACTAGATTAGCAAGTTCCACAGAGTCGGTGATAGCGCTAAAATTAATACTATTGCCATCCACATCTTTAACATCGCTTAACACAATGTCTTCTTTACTGTCAATATCAAAGTTTTCAGCGCTAATATTGTCATTGAGCTTCACAATGTAAACAAACTCTAATGTGTCGGTGATTACCCCGTTAGTACCTGTTAACAAGAATTCCCTGTTGGCAACGATAATTTTATTACTGCCAACCTTTGCCAAAGTAACGGACTCATTCAAAAACAGTCTTACTTTGATTTTATCGCCAGTGGTAAATGCACCACTGCTATCGATAATCTCACTATTAATACGCCAAGCGTTATTTTTCAGGGGCTCTGGGGCGCCAGAATCTATTAATAAAGTTGAATTTTTACCTAAAATCTCCACTTCACGGAAATTTTGTGCATCGCCACTAAAAGTGAGCCTAACTTGATCAAAAACAACATCACTTTCTGGGATGATTTCAACAATCTCACCTGCCTCATCAATAGTGCGAGTTGAAACCACCACGCCTTCTTTAAGAAAATCAACGATTGAGCCGTTAATCCTATCAGTATTCCTCTTGCGATTAAAAAGTTTAAAACTGCCGTTGTTGTAATGAACCCCTTTAAAGTCAAACAAAATGTATTTTCCATCAGCATCCAATGGGTGTACGGCATAATCTAATGCACCACTTGAACTGGTATTACCATCGGTCATTTTTGCAATATTGGAAGCGGTGCCATTGGCATGCCAACGAGTAACATTGGTGCTGATGGTCGCCAGCCCTTTGCTGCTTAGGGCAAGGTTTTGACTGCTNGATAAATCATTTTTTCACTGCCCATTTCCATGGTTTTAGTGCCATCAGCATTGATTTGCATATCGCCTTTTCTGCCGGTTATTTCTGCAGTTTTTAGCTCAGGCGTGTCATTATAAATGGCTTTGGCAAAATCTTGGGTGAGGCTTTGATTAACACCATCAGTGCCACAGCCGACTAAGGCAATACGCTTGATATTCGTGCTGTCGTTGCCATAGGTTTGCTGGAGTATCTTCACCTTATCTGCTAATGACTGTGCACCTTCTTGGCTTAAATCGTTACCATGACCGACAAAATTAACACGGGTATCGCCTGTTGGCGTGTAAGTCTCACCTTTTAGAGTAACAAGATTGCCGTCTTGATCAAATTTGACAAGGACACTGCTGTCAGGGTGTTTGTTGAATAAGGCATTGGCGGCTTCGATGACAATAGGGTCATCGCTGCTTTGGACGATGAGGTTACTTTGATATTTGGAAGTTTTGTTTACAACAGGCTGAGTATCGGGCTGGCTGGGGTTTTGCCCTGAGGTGAAAAATAAACTGTCAAATGCCAATTCTTTTTTTGCAAAACTGTGCCGAGTAAACCAGTTTCTACGCAAGCCTGTGGCGGTTCTTTGTAGGGTGATGGCTTGTTGTAATTGTGCTACAATGGCTTCTGCATCAATTTCATCTTCTGGATTATCGTCAGTGTTGACGATATACTCACCGCTATCAATGTCTTCAACCAAAATATTAACGACCTTGCCATAGGCAATCGTTTGATACTCTATGCGTTCAATCTCAATATCGTTTTGTTGCCCATGTAAGTATTCAATTTCGTGATTTTCTGTATTGTAATAAAGGACAATGTCATTCTTTTTTCTGAGTTTCATTCCCAGATCAAGGCTTTTATCTGAAAAATCGGTAATAATAAAGATTTTAGATGTTTGAGAAAATGACAAGCCTTGAGAAAATCTTTGATTGACCTTGCTATTAAACCATTTTTCTGCCTTGTTGGTTTTTTGCTCTCCAGTCTCTTGGGTATTGTCAGTGGTATTGGTAGTGGTGGTATTGGTAGTGGTGGTATTATTGGTGTTATCAGCAGTACTTGTGCCCTCATTAGAAGAGGTATTTGTTTCGTTGTTGTTAGACTGATTGTCATTAAATACTTGACCAAACACATTGTTGTTTTCCAAGCCCCCTGTTGTTGAAACCTGTTTTATCGATTTGGCGCTTACTGAAAGTGGCAACCTGTTGTTAAGTATTTGTATGTCTGATAATTTGGCACCAATATCATGCAAAGAACTGTCTAAAAACAATTTGACATCTGTACTTAAAATTCTACTTGGGGTGTTGTAAAGCAAGGTGCCTTCGGTAGCTGGATCATCACCAACTTTAACAAGATAGTAGTTGATTGTTGCACCGTCTCGCTCTATTTTTAAATAATCCCCTGCCGTATAAGGATATTGATCTTCATCAAAACTTTTAATGCTACGACCGTTTTCATAAATGCCAACAATATTGCCAGAATTATGTACATAGATTGCGAAATCTATTGTGTGATAGTTACCTTCATTATTGTTATTATCGGTAGACAGCCCAACCATTAAATCTTTATTGTTACTGCCAATCTTGGCAATCACACAACCATCACCAGAAAAACCCTTGGTGGAAGTAATAGCAACATTCCAATCCCCGTTAAAGGTGTTTTCGTGAACACCCTCTTTTTCAATCAATGAGACTGATTTAATTTTGCTAACATCAAGATCCATGAGACTGGTGCTGTCAAGGGTTTGTTTATTAGTACCTATGGGATTGATTTCATCAAAGAGATTTTTATTAACATCTATGGGTCTGGTGCTGTCAAGGGTTTGTTTATTAGTACCTATGGGATTGATTTCATCAAAGAGATTTTTATTAACATCTATGGGTCTGGCGCTGTCAAGGGTTTGTTTATTAGTACCTATGGGATTGATTTTATCAAAGAGATTTTTATTAACATCTATGGGTCTGGTGCTGTCAAGGGTTTTTTCGTAAACACCCGTAGATCTGTCAGAGATTTTTTTATCAATATCCATGCGACTGATGTCGCCAAAGGTGTTTTTGTAAATATGCTTGGGTCTGTTAGAGGTTTTTTCGTAAATACCCTTGGTTTGGCTTATTTTATTACAATCGCTAATTCTAAAGCCTGTATCCAGCACTAGATTAGCAAGTTCCACAGAGTCGGTGATAGCGCTAAAATTAATACTATTGCCATCCACATCTTTAACATCGCTTAACACAATGTCTTCTTTACTGTCAATATCAAAGTTTTCAGCGCTAATATTGTCATTGAGCTTCACAATGTAAACAAACTCTAATGTGTCGGTGATTACCCCGTTAGTACCTGTTAACAAGAATTCCCTGTTGGCAACGATAATTTTATTACTGCCAACCTTTGCCAAAGTAACGGACTCATTCAAAAACAGTCTTACTTTGATTTTATCGCCAGTGGTAAATGCACCACTGCTATCGATAATCTCACTATTAATACGCCAAGCGTTATTTTTCAGGGGCTCTGGGGCGCCAGAATCCATTAATAAAGTTGAATTTTTACCTAAAATCTCCACTTCACGGAAATTTTGTGCATCGCCACTAAAAGTGAGCCTAACTTGATCAAAAACAACATCACTTTCTGGGATGATCTCAACAATCTCACCTGCCTCATCAATAGTGCGAGTTGAAACCACCACGCCTTCTTTAAGAAAATCAACGATTGAGCCGTTAATCCTATCAGTATTCCTCTTGCGATTAAAAAGTTTAAAACTGCCGTTGTTGTAATGAACCCCTTTAAAGTCAAACAAAATGTATTTTCCATCAGCATCCAATGGGTGTACGGCATAATCTAATGCACCACTTGAACTGGTATTACCATCGGTCATTTTTGCAATATTGGAAGCGGTGCCATTGGCATGCCAACTAGTAACATTGGTGCTGATGGTCGCCAGCCCTTTGCTGCTTAGGGCAAGGTTTTGACTGCTACTAATGCCCAAACCCTTAGAGATATCACCAAAATCAATACTGTTACCTGATACATCTCGAATGCCAGTTAAGACAATGTCGTCTTTACTGTCAATATAAAAATCAGCATTGGTTTTATCGTTGAGTTGAACTGTGTAAATAAATTCCAAGGTGCGGGTTGCAGAGCCATTGGTGCCTGTTAATAGAAACTCTTTGCCAGCAACAACAATTTTATTACTGCCAACATTTGCCAAGATAACCTCTTCATCTAGTGTCAGTGTTATTCTAATTTCACTGCCAAGCGTAAATACCCCCTTGCGATTCACCGCACCCTCTATATGCCAAGCATCAGCAATGGGCTCTGGTGCATACATATTGACTGAAAGTGCCGAATAATTACCGCTATATATGCGCATATCTGATAATTTAGCACCCACATCATGAAAAGAACTGTCTAAAAACAATTCAGTTCCTATATTTGAGGTTTTATTTGAGGTGTAAAGCAAAGTGCCTTGGGCAAAGGCGCCTTCACTGGCTTTGATATGGTAATATTTTATTGTAGT
>NZ_UEXF01000075.1:65881-72174 GCF_900127505.1 thiotrophic endosymbiont of Bathymodiolus puteoserpentis (Logatchev)
GCATAATCTAATGCACCACTTGAACTGGTGTTGCCATCGGTCATTTTTGCAATATTGGAAGCGGTGCCATTGGCATGCCAACGAGTAACATTGGTGCTGATGGTCGCCAGCCCTTTGCTGCTTAGGGCAAGGTTTTGACTGCTGGGGCTAATATCCAAGCCTCTGGAAATGTTGCCAAAATCAATGTTGTTGCCCTCTGTATCTTGAATACCAGCTAAGACAATGTCGTCTTTACTGTCAATATAAAAAGCAGCGTCTATTTTGTCATTAAGTTGAACGGTGTAAGTAAATTCTAATGTTTTGGTTAGTGCGCCATTGACACCTGTTAATAGAAATTCTTTGCCAGCAATCACGATTTTATTACTACCAACATTGGACAAAGTAATGTTTTCATCGATTGTGAGGGTTATTTTAACTTCACTCCCCAAGGCAAAAGCCCCTTTGTTGTTAACCGCACCTTCTATATGCCAAGCATCAGCAGTGGGTTTTGGCGCATAAACATCCACTGAAAGTGCCAAATTATTGCCACTAAATATTTGCATGTCTGACAATTTGGCGCCAACATTATAAAAAAAACTGTCCAAAAATAATTTTGTATTTGCATTTGAAAGTTTGCTTGAGGTATAAAGCAAAGTGCCTTTGGCGAGTGCGCCATCAGCTGCCTTAATGTGATAATATTTTATTGTGTTGCCCGACCTAACGACCTTCATATAATCACCAGCGGCATAGCGACCCACCGCATAACCTTTATGACTACCACTCTCATAAATGTAAAATTTATCACCAACTGTCAACAAGGCGTATCCTATACTTTTGAAAGAACTATCGGAATTGGCACTTGAGAGTCCAAACATCATGCGCTTATTAAGTGCACCAATCTTGGCAATAACATAACCGTCATTGACAAAACCCTTAGAAGAAGTAACATCAGCATTCCAATTAGTAACATCAGCATTCACACTAGCCCAATCATTGTATTTTTTTTCGTAAACCCCGTTGGTTTGGGTCATTTTATTACCCCCGCCAATAACAAAATCAGTGTCAATCAATGTATTGCTAAGCCCACTAAGGGCAGTTGAATCGTGCATATTCACTGAATTGCCCTTATCATCCACAATGCCTGCCAAAACAATATCATAACGCCTATTTGTGACATCTATCTTGTCATTAGCCTTAATAGTATAAGCAAATTCCAATGTATTGGTAACGACACCATTGGTGCCCGTTAAAAGAAACTCTTTGCCAGCAATAATAACTCTATTGCGACCCACATTTGCCAAGGTAACCTTTTCATTTAAAGTGAGGGTGATTTTAATTTCATCGCCAATGGTAAAAACACCTTTGTTATTGGCAGGTCCACTGTCTATACGCCAAGCATTGGCAGCCGGTTTGGGCGCATAAACATCGACCGAAAGTGGCGGATTAGTACCACTGAATATTTGCATATCTGCTAACTTGGCGCCGACACCATAAAAAGAACTGTCTAAAAATAACTTGGTGTCCTTATTTGAAGTTTGGCTCGAAGTATAAAGCAAGGTGCCTTGAGCAAGAGGTCCGTCTGCTGCCCTGATATGGTAATACTTTATTGTGGAACCCGATCTGACAACTTTCATATAATCACCAGCGGCATAGCTAACCCCTGTGTTACGCTGAGGCTTGCCACCCTCATAAATGACAAATTTATTGCCTATTCCTGCGTCTGCATACAAAGCATAATCAATACTCTTGAAAGAATCATCACTATCATCGCTTGAAAGTCCGATCATCACCCTTTTGTTGGGCTCAACAATCTTGGCAATAACATAGCCATCATTAACAAAGCCTTTGGAAGAACTGACATCGGCATTCCAGCCAGCGCCAGAGATTTTTTCATAAACACCGTTGGTTAGCGTCATCCTTCGGCTTCCGCCGATGCTAAGATGGGTATCAAGTGATGTGTTGGAAAGTTTCACAGGGCTGCTAATGCCACTGAAATCAATATTATTGCCATCTGCATCAACAATATCGGATAAAAAGATGCTGCGTCTACCATTGATATTAAAATACTTACTGTCAATTGTGTCGTTAATTTTCACAGTATAGGTAAACACCAGCGTGTTAGTCAGGGTGCCATTTGTGCCTGTTAAAAGAAATTCTTTGCCAGCAATAACAATTTTATTGTGACCAACCTCGGCCAAAACAACCACCTCATCTATAGTGAGAGTTAGTTTAATTTCATCATCAAGGGTAAAGACACCGTTCTTATCAGCGGTTGTGCTATCTATATGCCAAGCGTTAGCAATGGGTTTTGGCGCGCCAACATCTACTGAAAACGGCAGACTATTACTGAATATTTGCATCTCTGTTAACTTAGCACCAACATCATGAAAAGAACTGTCTAGAAACAATTTAGTATCCGTATTTGAAGTCTTTTTTGAGGTGTAGAGCAAAGTGCCTTTGGCAAGAGAACCATCGCTTGCTTTAATATGGTAATATTTTATTTTGGCGCCTGATCTAACAACTTTCATATAGTCGCCAACGGCATAAGAAACACCTGTCTCATACTTTTTTCCACCACTTTCATAGATAACAAATTTATTACCTATGCCTGCGTCTGCATACAAGGCGTAATCTATAGTGTTGAAAGAATCACTAGTATCGTCACTTGAGAGTCCCAGCATCATATTCTTATCAAACGCACCAATCTTGGCAATAACATAGCCATCATTAACAAAACCTTTGGAAGAGGTAACATCGGCATTCCAGCCTCTGCCAGAGGTTTTTTCATAAACGCCATTGTTGTGGGTTATTTTGCCGCCACCAATAACAAATTCAGTGTCAAGCAATGTCTTGGAAAGTTTTGTAGGGCTGCTGATAGCACTAAAATCAATATAATTTCCATCTGTATCTTTAATGTCGTTTAAAACAATATCACTTTTATTGTCAATATTAAATTTTTCAGCGCTAATCTTGTCGTTGGCTTGAATGGCGTAAGAAAACTCTAATATGTTGGTGATTGTATTATTGGTGCCTGTTAATAAGAATTCCTTGCCGGCAATCGTGATTTTATTATGACCAACCCCTACCACGGTAACTGCCTCGTCCAGTGTTAGGCTCACTTTGATTGTATCGCCGATGGTAATAATATCACTGCTTGCTGTGCTACTTACACGCCAAGCATTAGTAACAGGTTTTGGAGCATGCACATCAATTGCGTATTTACTAAGGTTACTCAAGCCTTTAACCAATCTTACACCTGTGAGTTTGACACCCTTGCTCTTAATTGAAGTGTCAATGTGCAGTGCTGAAGTGGCAGAAACACCTGTTTGTGTTGCCAGTATGCGAATGGTATTGCCGTTGCCATCAATATGGTAATAACGAAGGGTAGTGCCTTTACGCTCAATCTTGATTTGGTCGCCTGCTTTATAGCTATAATTAGAATCAGCGTATTTTGTGTTGTTGTTACGCACATCTTTTATTTTGTCGTTGTAAAGATAAACGGCATGCTCAATGGTTTTGTAACTGCCATCTGGATTGTCAGTAGACAGACCCAGCATAATGGCTTTTCTAGCAGAAGTGGCACTCAGTGTAAAAATCGCATAACCATCACCAACAAAACTTTCTTGAGAAAAAGCATCGGTATTCCAAGAGTCGTTGTCCACTTTCTTTTTAATGGTATACCCTTGAAATGTATCGCCAACCACAATTAAATCGCGCTTGTCAAACTGAGTGGTAATCGTATTGTTCAATGAGATTGGATAAATTGTATTGATGAAAGCAGGGGGATAGCCGTCACTATCAGTAATACCACTAATAATTAAGTCGGATGCCGATTGAATGGAAAACCCCTTGCCTTGGGTAAAAGCATCGTTTACTTGAACAGTACGCTCAAATACCAACTGTGTGCTTTCTATAGCACTTGCATTGGGCTTAGCAAAACCTTGATTAACACTAAAGGAAAACTCTAAGCCATTGATGATTATCTTGGAGTTGGCAGCATAGTCTACCTTGCCCTTTTGGTATTGCATGGCTTTGTCCATTGTTAACGAAACTTTAACCTTGTCCCCTATTTCAAAAACGCTTTTGGTTGCTGGATATTCGTCCGTTAAATAAAGAGCCATGGCAACCAAAGTTGGGCCTTTTTGGTTGAACTTTTCATCGCTAACTTCCTGATATTTTTGATTGGCATTCCCTAAATTTTTTGTTATTTTTTGTTCTTCTTTTTGTTGGCGTGTTTGATTTTCTTCGTTGCGTTGTGTGACATTGTCTAACTCTTCTTTTGTTTGGGTTTTGCTTTGGTTAATACCTTCTTTGCTATTTGCAACATCCTTATCGGCCTTGTCCCTAGCTTTATCAACAGAACCAAACTGCGTGTAACTACGGTGATGATCACTTTGTCCACTTTTATTTAGCACCTCTAATCCTTTACTGTCCTCTTGATTTTGGCGTTGCATTAAATTATTGTTACCACTGCCCAAAATATTCGTAATTTCCTGTGCGCCTTGATTGGCATCTCCTTTATCGACCTGTGTATCGGTTTTCAAAGCATTGACAGTGCGCTTGTCTTGTCTTGATTGTACGTCAGCATTTGAGTCTTCATCGGCATTTGTTTGCTGATATTTCGAGCGATCTACATCTCTATTAACAGAATCTACATTTTTGGTGTAGTCCTTTGGTTCTTTAGGGGTAGAGTGGCTAGTACCACGAAGTTTGGTTGTGTCTGCCTCGTCTCCGTTGACGACTATTCCTATGGTTTGACTCACCAAAATACTTTTGGCAGTTTCCTTTAAATTAGACAACATGCCTTGCATAAGAGCTTTCATCTTAGCGGTAACGCTTTGTTTGTTAGTACCCACTTCAAGCATGGCGCCATAAAAATCACCGTCACCAATTTTGACGGTAATATTACCTTTGCCGGCTGCCAAGGCAATATTCATCCCATCACCATAACGCACATTGACATTATAATCACCCTTCATTACAGCCACATTAACGCCATGCCCCACGCGCGTATTAAGGTTGTATTTGCCAATCAAGGCGTTGATGGCAATACCATCGCCAACATTGGTATTGACATTGAATTTACCAATAGACAACCCGACATGAAAACCATCACCCACTTTGGTGGTGATATTGACTTTACCAACGGCAATCATGGCGCTATAGCCAGAGCCCACTTTAGTAACAAGATTGCCGTTGCCAACGGCAATTTGCAAACTGTCATTATCGCCAACGGAAGTAAGAACATTGGCTTGACCGATACCAGCTTGGATGGTTTGACCCAAGCCCACTTTACTAATGATATTGGCCTGGCCAATGCCTATACCTAGCATTGCACCATTACCAATGTGAGTGATAATATTGGCCCGACCTACGGCAAATGTAACCATGCTGCCTTCGTTCTTTCTACCTAATAATGCAGCACCAGTTGCTTTGAGTGCATCAACGCCTGATGTTAAGAATTTTTGTGGTGCAGAAAATACATTACCTCTTGGGAAGAGGCGATGTTTTTCCAAAACAGGGTCTGAGACTACGGAATCTAGTGGGGATACGGTAACTGTAAAACCCTCCACCGAAGATACTCTGCTAATAATATTGGCTTGGCCAACCACCAAACTCATGGTGTTGCCACTTCCTTCTAAATTAACATGGGTAACAATATTGGCTTGACCAATAGCCGCTGTAATTAGATCACCTGATCCAACTTTGGTTACAATATTAGCCTGCCCAATTGCAAACGCAACTGAAAATCCGTTGCCAATGTGAGTAAAAATATTGAAATTACCAACCATAGCCGCCAAAGTGGTGTCATTGCCAACTTTGGTAAAAATATTAGCCTGCCCACCTATCATTAAAGCGGCACTAAAACCATCCCCAACATGGGTGAATATATTAGCATAACCTGCTAGCATTACTGCTACTGTTGTGCCATTGCCAACTTTGGTAAAGATATTGGCTTTTCCGCCTATCATTAAAGCGGCGCTTAACCCGTTGCCAATATGAGTGAATATATTACCACCTGCTGAAAACATTAATGCCAGCGTTGGGCCATTGCCAACCTTGGTAAAAAAATTAACCCCCACAGATACCATTAATGCAGCGGTCATACCATTGCCAACATGGGTTAGCACATTGCCAACACCAAACATGCCAACAATAACATCGCCATTTCCTATTTTGGTGGCAATATTACCTATGCCCAGCATTAACAAATACATCTTGCCCTTACCAACTTGAGTAACAATATTTGCTTTACCAAATAATAGTGCTAAAATATTACCGTCGCCTACTTTGGTAATGATATTGGCACCGCC
>NZ_UEXF01000075.1:72603-135565 GCF_900127505.1 thiotrophic endosymbiont of Bathymodiolus puteoserpentis (Logatchev)
CCGACATGAAAACCATCACCCACTTTGGTGGTGATATTGACTTTACCAACGGCAATCATGGCGCTATAGCCAGAGCCCACTTTAGTAACAAGATTGCCGTTGCCAACGGCAATTTGCAAACTGTCATTATCGCCAACGGAAGTAAGAACATTGGCTTGACCGATACCAGCTTGGATGGTTTGACCCAAGCCCACTTTACTAATGATATTGGCCTGGCCAATGCCTATACCTAGCATTGCACCATTACCAATGTGAGTGATAATATTGGCCCGACCTACGGCAAATGTAACCATGCTGCCTTCGTTCTTTCTACCTAATAATGCAGCACCAGTTGCTTTGAGTGCATCAACGCCTGATGTTAAGAATTTTTGTGGTGCAGAAAATACATTACCTCTTGGGAAGAGGCGATGTTTTTCCAAAACAGGGTCTGAGACTACGGAATCTAGTGGGGATACGGTAACTGTAAAACCCTCCACCGAAGATACTCTGCTAATAATATTGGCTTGGCCAACCACCAAACTCATGGTGTTGCCACTTCCTTCTAAATTAACATGGGTAACAATATTGGCTTGACCAATAGCCGCTGTAATTAGATCACCTGATCCAACTTTGGTTACAATATTAGCCTGCCCAATTGCAAACGCAACTGAAAATCCGTTGCCAATGTGAGTAAAAATATTGAAATTACCAACCATAGCCGCCAAAGTGGTGTCATTGCCAACTTTGGTAAAAATATTAGCCTGCCCACCTATCATTAAAGCGGCACTAAAACCATCCCCAACATGGGTGAATATATTAGCATAACCTGCTAGCATTACTGCTACTGTTGTGCCATTGCCAACTTTGGTAAAGATATTGGCTTTTCCGCCTATCATTAAAGCGGCGCTTAACCCGTTGCCAATATGAGTGAATATATTACCACCTGCTGAAAACATTAATGCCAGCGTTGGGCCATTGCCAACCTTGGTAAAAAAATTAACCCCCACAGATACCATTAATGCAGCGGTCATACCATTGCCAACATGGGTTAGCACATTGCCAACACCAAACATGCCAACAATAACATCGCCATTTCCTATTTTGGTGGCAATATTACCTATGCCCAGCATTAACAAATACATCTTGCCCTTACCAACTTGAGTAACAATATTTGCTTTACCAAATAATAGTGCTAAAATATTACCGTCGCCTACTTTGGTAATGATATTGGCACCGCCAAACATCATGGCTTTAATATTGCCCTTACCAACTTGCGTTAGAACATTGGCACCGCCATACATTGCCAAGTCAATATTGCCATCGCCTTGTTTAGTAACAGCATTAACGCCGCCAAATAAAAAGCCACTGACATTGCCTGTAGAAAAATCAGTAAAGACATTGGCACCCGCCGCAAGATACAGAATTGAATTCCCGTAGCCCCTTCTGGTGATGATAGTTGAACCGCCGAGTAATTTGGCGTTTAAAGTGCCTCTCCCTTTATAACTAATTATGTTTGCCACACCAGCGCCGATTAAGCTAAGATTGCCTTTAGAAACTTCTACATCAACAATATTGCCCAATGAAACCAGCATTAACTCAGTATTACCACTGCCGTATCTCTTTAACAGGTTTAAGCAAAAGCCACCGAGTTCTGCCTTTAATCTACCGCTGGTTGACCAAGTAACAACATTGCCACCACCTACTACTGTTAAATTGCCATTACCTTTTAATCCAGAGCGAGTAATAATATTACCACCGCCACCGCCAACAAAGTTTATATTGCCATAATCACCCGTGTGTGTTACCTTGTTAATAGCACCTATCCCTTTAAATGAGACATTGCCATTAGCCGAATGCTCAATAATATTGGCACCGCCACCGCCAATAAAATCAGTATTGCCATACTCAGCTGTATTGATAACATGATTAGCTACACCAACACCCTTGAAGACAATATTACCCTTACGCCCCCCTCTGCGCTCCACTAAATTGTATCCACCAGCACCGAAAAAATCAATATTACCCTCGTGGGTGACGGCATTAACAACTTCATTGTAAAAACCTGCCCCATTAAAATCAATATTACCCGAATAACCTCTGCGCTCCACTTTGTTGTAAGCACCTAGTCCAATGAAATAAATACTGCCTTTATTTGCACTGTTGGTAACTATGTTTGACACCCCAGCGCCAGTAAAGTGAATGTCGCCTTGATCCCCCCCTGTACGCTCCACAATATTAGATGCACCAATACCTTCAAATGAAATATTGCCACGCCTTACCTTACTAATCACTCTGTTGGATATGCCAGCACCTTTAAATGAAATATTCCCCGAATCGCCCCGACGATATATGTAATTACTTGCCGCTGCGCCTTTAAAGTCAATATTGCCCGATCGTCCAGTATGCTGTAAATCCATTGCACCAGCAAGACCAGCGACAGACATATTGCCCCAGCCGCTTTTATCAACAGTCATAAAGCCAGCAGCTCCGTAGATATATAAATGCCCCCAAGTATCATAAACATCCAGCTTTAAACTGGCAGCATATATTGTATCGTTGCCGCCATACATATGAGCGCCATCACCCCATACTGCGAAACCAACAGCGGTTAGTGTGTTGTCACCATCATCTCCTTTGTATGTTCCTGATACAAAATACACAATAGCGTCAACAATTTGTTTTATTATTGAACCCATAAAAACCTCACAATTTTTTGCACAAATAATAATATTTTAATAACATAAGCCTTTGTTGGACGGATGAATACTTACTGTAAACATTATAAATCATCATCTTGAATAAAGGTTGTTAACCAGTTTCATGATGCGCTTACAAGGTATAATTTTATTATTTTCATCCTTGGCAACCTTAACCCTTGTAGCGTACACTTTAGCTTTATTAGGCAAGGTTTTTCTTATTTCTCGATTAAATTGAAAAATATGCTCAAATGGACAAATATATTCCAAAAAGTATATGTTGTCTCCATTATTCCACTCGTTAGCAACTATTTTATAATCTTCATGCAATATCTTATCTAGGGTTTTGTCATCAACTCTTGCCCATACAGCAAAAGCTAAAGGCATATCGTTGTTGTTGCGAATTAATTTGTATTGATCAAGTAAAATCCCCTCTGAAATGCGACTAAAAAAACCACAAATATTATAATGCTTGCAATGTAATTCTGATTGTCTTGACAACCAAAATGCATTTCCTAAGATTTCCATGTACATTTTTTCGGTGATTTTTTCTAGCGCCATAATTCAATAAAGTAAGTCTGTTAAATATAAAAAAATAAAAAAGGGTTTTATTGTACACCCTAAATTCAAATTCTAAGTGCAAATTTAGGAATAAGCGCAATGCTACTTTATTTAAAAATTATCCATTGCCTGATTGGCTAATAAATCCGCCATATCATTGCCTTTATCGCCACTATGACCCTTAACCCAAAACCATGAGACCCGATGCTTTTGATTGAGTTCATCTAATTTTTGCCATAAATCCACATTTTTAACAGGTTTTTTTGCCGCTGTTTTCCAATTTTTTTTCTTCCATCCAGTAATCCATTGTGTTATCCCGTTCATCACATATTTTGAGTCGGTATATAAATCAATGTGGATACTGCTTGATTTAATTGCCTCCAACGCCTTAATTGCAGCCATGAGTTCCATGCGATTATTGGTGGTGTCTTTCTCTGCACCATTGAGTTGCTTCGAATACTCACCATAGCGTAACCACACACCCCAGCCACCAATACCTGGATTACCTCGACAGCCTCCATCAGTATAAATAAGTATTTTATCCATCAATATTCACTTGTAACCAATATTCTAATAACGCCAAATGCCACAGGCGTGAACCATTCAGCGCTGTCATATATTGCTCAGGCTGACTGATGACTTTTTGCACAAAATTTTGATTATAAAGCCCTCGGTTAATGCACTGAGTAGAATTAAGAATATCTGTCATAAATTCTAAAAATTCACCACGCACATATTTGAGTGCCGGCATTGGAAAATAGCCTTTTTTTCTATCAATCACGCTATCAGGTAAAAGCCCGCGTGAGATACGTTTGAGTGGATATTTGCCCCCATCACGCATTTTTAAACTCGGTGGTATGCTCAGTGCATGCTCAATCAAATGGGTGTCCATAAACGGAACGCGTGCCTCCAAACCCCATGCCATAGTCATATTGTCCACGCGTTTCACTGGGTCATCAACGATTAAACGGGTAATATCAGTACGAAAAATCTTATCCATAAATTCTCCCGTATTGTCCTTAGAAAATTCTTTATTTAGCCAATCTTGCGTGTGATTACCTGTGTGATAACTTGCATTGACCGTTTGTAAATATTCTTCATAAGGTCTATCAACATAGTGTTTGGCAAAACGCTCAAATTCACTACCTGATTCGCTTTGCATACGCGCATACCAAAAATACCCAGCAAAAGCCTCATCTGCACCCTGCCCTGATAACACCACTTTAATATGTTTTGACACTTGTTCGGATAACAAATAAAACGCCACTGCGTCCTGCCCTACCATTGGTTCTGCCATATTTGCTACTGCCTCTTCAAGTCGTGGCAATACCTGTGAATTGCTCACTATATACTTTTCATGCTTAGTATTGAATTTCTTAACAATTTGGTCAGAATATTCAAACTCTGAACCGCTCTCATCGTCAATATCTTCAAAACCAATTGAAAAAGTACGAATATCTGAGTGTCCTGCCTCATGCAAAAGTCCAACCAATAACGAAGAATCCAACCCACCTGAGAGCAGCACACCAATTGGCACATCGGCTGCCAACATTCTTTTATCAACAGCTTTAATCAGTAATTCATGCGTTTTTTCTAAATATTCCTCATCTGTCAAACCCGTTCTTTGTGCTTTTGGTTGCCAATACTGTTTTTCAACAATCTTGCCCTTGCTGTCAATACTCAAGGTGGTGGCAGGCTTGACTTTATTAACGCCATTTAAAATGGTATTCGGTGCTGGCACTACGCCGTGCAAGGATAATTGTTGTTGTAACGCTATTGAGTTAATACTGGTATCTGCGCCAATTACGCTCAAAGCTTGCGTATTAGAAGCAAAACTAAATGTTTGATTTGTAAGATTAAAATACAACGGCTTGATCCCCATTCTATCACGCGCAACAAACAATTTTTTGCCATCCCAAATACAAAAAGCAAACATACCATCCAGGTGCAAAACACAATCTTCACCCCACAGATGATAAGACTTAAGAATGACTTCAGTATCAGAAGTAGAGAAAAATCTATAACCTTGTTTGATTAAATCTTGACGCAAGGATTTATAGTTATAAATCGTACCATTAAACACCAAGCTCAGACTTAAGGTATCATCCACCATCGGCTGGTGTGCGTGATTAGACAGATCAATAATGCTCAAGCGTCGATGCCCAAGCCCTACATTTTTATCAAGCCAAATACCACTATCATCAGGACCACGGCGGGCAATTTTTTGCATCATTGTTTCTAAGTCTTGCGACTTAACCACTTGCTTATCAAATCTTAATTGACCACAAATACCACACATATTAAAGTTATAGAGAATGTAAAATAGTCTATTTTATCAAGTTATTGACTATCAGTAATGACTCAAGCACAAACACTTTACGACAAATTAATGAATGCACATGTGGTGCGTGAAGAAAAGAGCACTGCACTTATTTATATTGATAGACAACTCATTCACGAAGTTACCTCTCCTCAAGCCTTTGAAGGCTTAGCAATGGCGGGTAGAAAGCCCTGGCGATTACAAGCAAACTTAGCTGTGCCTGATCATAATGTGCCAACCACAAATCGCTCATCAGGCGTGAATGGTATTACAGACCCTATCTCTAAATTACAAATTGAAACACTGGATAAAAACTGCAAAACATTTGGTATTAATGAAATACCAATGAACGATATCCGTCAAGGCATTGTGCATGTGGTTGGCCCTGAACAAGGCGCCACGCTACCAGGAATGAGCATCGTTTGTGGCGATTCGCACACTTCTACACATGGTGCATTGGGTGCATTGGCATTTGGCATTGGCACTTCGGAAGTAGAGCATGTTTTAGCCACAGGTTGCCTGTGGCAATCTAGGTCAAAAAATCTCAAGATTGAAGTGAATGGTGAGTTGGATAAATATGTCAGTGCTAAAGATGTGGCACTTTATATCATCGGAAAAATCGGCACTGCAGGTGGCACAGGCTATGCAATTGAGTTTTCAGGTAGCACCATTGAAAATCTATCAATTGAAGGCAGAATGACCTTATGCAACATGGCAATTGAAGCAGGCAGTCGTTGTGGCATGATAGCAGTTGATGACAAAACCATTGACTATGTCAAAGGCAGAGCGCTATCTCCAGCAGGTAAAAACTGGGATAAGGCGGTTAAATATTGGCATACTCTACGCTCTGATGATGGTGCACATTTTGACAAAATATTGAGTTTTAAAGCCAATGATATCAAGCCACAAGTTACTTGGGGTACTTCGCCTGAAATGGTCATCGCCATTGATGAGGTCGTGCCTAACCCTAAAAACGCCAAAGACGAAGTACAAAAAACCAGTTGGGAAAATGCGTTGAATTACACACATCTTAAAGCCGATACTAAGATTTCAGACATTAAAATTGACAAAGTTTTTATTGGCTCCTGCACCAACTCTCGTATTGAGGATTTACGCATTGCTGCTGAAGTTGCAAAAGGCAAACATATTGCCAGCAATATCAAACTTGCCTTGGTCGTCCCTGGCTCTGGTTTGATTAAAAAACAAGCTGAATATGAAGGTTTGGATAAAATATTTATAGATAGCGGGTTTGAGTGGCGTGAAGCAGGTTGCTCTATGTGTTTGGCAATGAATGCAGATAAACTAGAAGCTGGTGAACGATGCGCTTCAACTTCAAATCGCAATTTTGAGGGTCGTCAAGGACAAGGTTCATTCACGCATTTAGTTAGCCCTGCAATTGCTGCTGCCAGCGCGATTGCGGGTCATTTTTCAAATGTTTGATGCGTAAAAATACGTCATTTCTTGCGATGGAACCCAGCAATCAGACTTTTAAAGCTTTAATGGGTAACAGCGTTAAATATAATGTGCCGCATTTCCAAAGAGATTACTCATGGGATAAAGAACAATGGGAAGAGCTATGGGAAGATATTGAAAATTTAAACGAAGAAGAGGAAGATATTGAAAATTTAAACGAAGAAGAGCATTATATGGGCTATATTGTCCTTCAGCGTAATGAAAAAGATAAAAACAATTTTGTAATCATTGATGGGCAACAGCGCCTTATTACTCTATCTCTTTTGATTTTATCAGCCATGCATAAGATTCAAAATTTACCTAATGACAACGAAAATACTGAAGATAATAAAATACGATTAAACGAAATAAGAAGAGGTTTTATTGGTACATTAAGCCCTACCACACTTGCGCCTTATAACAAACTAGTTTTAAATAGAAATAACAATACTAAATTTAAAAAACTGACTGAAGATTTGCAACCCCTAGTCAATAGAAATTTAACCAAAACAGACAAATTAATGTCGGATTGTTTTGAATTTTTCTGCAAAAAAATAACCCATGACTCTGGCTTAAATATTGCTAAATTTATTGAACGAACAGCAGATGGCATGTTGTTTACTAAAATTGTAGTAGATAATAACTTAAATGCTTACAAAGTTTTTGAAACGCTAAACGCTAGAGGCGTTCAACTTTCAACCCCCGATTTGCTTAAAAATTATTTATTTTCAAAAGTTGTTGATAACAATCAGCGTACTGTTGATGAGAGCGAACTTAATGACATGGATGAAAAGTGGAGTGGCATCATTTCAGAATTAGGGGAGAGAAATTTCACGGACTTTGTGCGTTATTACCATAATACGCATTACTCTCTAGTTACCAAGAAAAAATTATTTGCCAGTATTAGAGATAAAATTCAACAACCGAAAGAGACTGTAGACTATTTAAGAAATCTATCGAAATACGCCCCTATCTATGCAGCACTTAACGATGCAGAAGATAAATTATGGGGCAATCCAAATTATGATTCAGTCAAACCCTACTTAAAGGCTTTTAAATTATTCAACATTAAACAGCCGTTTTTACTGCTATTAACCGCTTATGATAAGTTTAGTCCCGATGAGTTTGTAAAACTTGCCAAATATTTATATATTTTATCTATTCGTTACAATGTCATTATTCACTCTTCGCCCAACGAGCAAGAAAAGACTTACAACACATTAGCAATGAAAATTTCAAGTGGAGAATTGGAACGAGCAAGTCATATTAAAAATCAACCAGAGTTTAAGCAGTTATATCCCAATGATCAAGCGTTCCAATCCGTATTAAAATATCATACTATGCCCAGCCGACAAAGCAATAAAAAAATTCGCTTTCTATTAACAGAGGTTGAAAACAAACTGGCAAACACCGCTTCAGATTACAACACTTGGACTTTAGAGCATATTGCCCCCTATAATATCACCGAAGAATGGGAAAGATATTATCAAGAGCAACATCGCCAAGCTGTTGACAGATTGGGTAATATGACGCTATTAATAAAAGAAGATAACAAAAACTGCGGCACTCAACTGTTCAATGAGAAAAAGGCGATTTACCAAAATTCTCTCTCTAAACTCTCTCAAAAAATATCTGAATACGCTGAATGGGATAGCGAAACACTTGAGAGTCATCAAGACTGGCTGGCGAAACAAGCCGTAAATACTTGGAGTATAAATTATGAATAAATTTACTACACTAACCTCTATTACCGCACCGCTTGATAGAGCAAATGTGGATACCGATGCGATTATTCCTAAGCAATTCTTGAAATCCATCAAGCGCTCGGGCTTTGGCGTGAATTTATTCGACGAGTGGCGCTACCTAGACCACGGCGAAGTAGGTATGGAC
This sequence comes from thiotrophic endosymbiont of Bathymodiolus puteoserpentis (Logatchev), assembly GCF_900127505.1. NCBI lineage: Bacteria > Pseudomonadati > Pseudomonadota > Gammaproteobacteria > thiotrophic endosymbiont of Bathymodiolus puteoserpentis (Logatchev). The sequence continues at coordinate 81,502 of NZ_UEXF01000075.1, forward strand.
AATAGCAAGCGCCCACTCAATACAGATTTTATTTTAAATAAATCTGAGTATCAAGGTGCACAAATACTTTTAGCAAGAGAGAATTTCGGCTGTGGATCAAGTCGCGAGCATGCGCCTTGGGCGTTAGAAGATTATGGTTTTCGGGTGATTATTGCACCGAGTTTTGCCGATATTTTTTACAATAATTGCTTTAAAAATGGACTCTTACCAATTGTGCAAGATAATAATGTGATGGACGAATTATTTGCATTTGGCAATGCAATCACCATTGACCTTAAAGCGCAAACTATCCTTGCTAATAGCAAAACTTACACATTCGATATTGATGGCGAACGCAAACGACGCTTAACAAACGGCTTAGACGATATTGACCTAACTTTGCAATATGCTAAAGAGATTAAAAACTTTGAAAAAAACTACTTCAAAACTTATTCTTGGTTGTAAGAAGGCTATAATTTAGCTATCATGATTGGGCAATTAACAGGCAAAATTTTAGAAAAAAACCCACCTGAAGTGCTACTTGAGGTAGGTGGTATTGGCTATGAAGTGCTTTGCCCAATGCCTACTTTTTACGCCATGGAAAATAGAGGTGAACTGACGCTACATACACATTTTCATGTTAAAGAAGACGCGCAAACACTGTACGGCTTTATCTCTAAAGATGAAAAAACCATATTCAGAGAGTTGATTCGTGTCAATGGTGTTGGACCCAAAGTGGCATTATCGATTTTGTCACATCTTGATATTGCCACGCTAATGAGTGCAGTTGCCAATGATGATGATGCATTACTGGCAAAAACGCCAGGTATTGGCAAGAAAACCGCACAAAAGTTGATTGTTGAACTTAAAGACCGTTTGACAAAACTTGAACTCACTGACACCAATCACCAAACTGTTGCACTTAGCAACAGCAATCCAAACACTGGAAAAGCATTATCTGCACTACAAGCGCTCGGCTTTAAGGTTAAGGAAGCTGAAAAGATGCTGAGCGCCATCACTGATAATTCATTAAGTACTGAGCAACTTATTCGCTTAGCACTCCAGAATAAATAATGAAAATTAGTCAAAGATTAAGCCTTAAACTTAACTTTCTTTCCTTCTATCCAGCTCACAAACTCATAATTTATTAAATACAGACACGGCAGCAACACCAAAGTTATTAAAGTACCGAAGAGTAACCCATAACCTAACGACAATGCCATGGGTTGCAAGAGAAAATCGCTACCACCAATACCATAAGCCATTGGAATGACGCCCGCTAAAGTGGTAAGTGTGGTTAGCACGACCGCACGCAAACGCTCTTTTGCACCACGCACTACCCATTCAAACACAGGTGTAGTGGTAGATAATTTTTGTTTTAAATAATTCAGGTGTGACACCATCACCAAAGAATCGTTTACAATCACGCCAATAAGCGCCAAACCGCCTAGCATGGCAAAAAAACTGAGCGCTTGAGCGTGCAGGAAAAATGCCCAAATAACGCCAATAGCTGAAAATGGAATGGCACTTAATACCAATAACGGCTGGGTGTAGGAATTAAACAATAGCACCAATAATAAAAATATTGCAAAAACTGCTATCATGAACGCCTTTAGCAAACTCTTCATTGATTTTTGCGTTTCTTTTGCACCTCCTTCATTCAGAATACGAACATCAGGATACAAAACAGTTGCATTTAGCTGTTCTAACGCTTGCTTAATAATAGCTTGTGATGTCGTTACTTGGTCATCAACACTACCGCTAACTAGCACTGAACGCTGTCCATCAAAATGATTAAAATCTGGCTCTCCATCAATATATTGAATCGATGAAAATTGCTTAAGTGGTACTGGTCTAGCATTACGGTTACTAATTTTTAATGTACTAATAACACCCTCAGATTGCTTTGGGTTACCTAGATACATACGAAAATTAACATCGGTATCGCCATAACGGATATCAGTAACATCAATACCAGTAAAAACAGACCTTAGATAACGATTCACAGTTTCAAAATCAACATTTAGTCTTGCCATTTTTTCAAAATCAAGCACCACTTCAATGCGTGATTTACCTAATTTATCATCTCTATCAATATTATCTAGTCCTTTGACATTGGAGAAAATTTTCTCAAGTTCATTAGCAGCACCTTGGCGTTGCTTGTCATTACTCCCAATAATTTGTATCTCAACATCTTCACCTTGTGGTGGACCTGGTCGCCTGACTGAAAAGGTTAGTTTTTCAACTTCTGGAATATCTTGAGCGTGATTTTTTAACTGTGATAATAATTTTTCTACTTGTTGCTTTCTTTTCCCAGAAGGAACTAAGTCAATACTAAATTTTGCCATATGGTCAAATTCTCGACCAATAACATTGGTTAGTGAATCTAGATCATCACCCACTATTTTGGTAATTAACTTTTCTACTTTCTGACTAATTTGCATTGTATGCTGCAAAGAACTGCCCGCCGGCATTTGTAGTTTTGCCTTAATTACATCCGCGCCTATAGCAGGAAACATGGTAAAATGCATTTGTGTTGCAACAAAATACACTGAACCCAACAAAGCCACTAGAAATACCACTACCACCAAATAACGCAGCCTTAATACTTTATTGAGAAAGCCTTCAAACCATTTTTCAATTTTATCAAACAAAGCTTGCCCAAGCGGTTTTTCATCTAGGCCAGCCAGATGTGCTGGCAAGGCAATTGTCACCTCTATAAAAGACAGCGTAAGGGCAAAAATCACCACCAGTGGAATAACATAAATAAATTTACCCATTGTCCCACCCATTAAAAACATAGATGAAAATGCAAAAATAGTGGTTAATATTGTGGCAACTACTGGCATAATAACGCGTTTAAAGCCTCGTACAGCAGACTGATATTTATCCCCTCCCTTATGCTTATGGCGGTGGATGCTTTCTGCTACAATAATTGAATCATCCACCACAATACCCAGCACTAGTATCATTGCTGCCAAAGATATTAGGTTAATAGTCTCGCCACTCGCATCTAATAGTGCCACTGCACCTAATAGAGATACTGGCAAACTAAGTGCCACCCAAAATGCTGTTTTTAAAGATAAAAACACACCAAGTACAAGCAATACCAGCAACAAACCAATCACCCCATTCTTGGTGACAATATCAAGTCGATTACGCACCAATTTAGATAAATCAGAAGAATAAAAAATCCTCAATTTTGGATGTTTTTTACGCTGTAGTTCGTTTATTTTTTCTTTGATTAAATCAATGGTGGTAATAATATCCGCTTGCTCTTGCTTACGAATGTTCAGAATAAAACCTTTATTACTGTTAACACGAATGATAGATTTTTCCTCAACATTGCCATCAGTAATACTGGCAATGTCTTTTAAGTGTATTACCGGCCCATCAAAACTTGACTTAACAACCACATCACCAACGGCCTGTGCTTTATCAAAATTAGCCAATACAACAATGGTTTTTTCATCAGTAATGTCATGATTATTTCCTACTGTATAACGCTGATTGCGTTTTTCAATGGCATCAATCACTTGCGGCAGGGATAATTCATATTGATAGAGTTTATCAGTATCAATTCTAATTTGGATTTCCCTGTCTAAATACCCTTCCTTAACCACTTCAGAAACCCCATCAACCAACTCTAGCTCTCTGGCAATCACATCAACACTGTTTCTTAATTCGGAAAAAGAGAGGGTTTTGCTACTAAGGTTCACTTTTAAAATACTTCTAAGTGAGATTTTTCGATCAACTACCTTGGGTAAGTCCACTACCTCTTTTGGAAAGCTTCTAACTCGATCAACTGCATTGGTAATTTCTTGTTTTAAGGCGCCAATATCACTTGTATCTTGAGACAGTGTTACAAAAATACTAGAGATCCCTTCACGAGAAAATGAGGTGAAGCTATCAATTCCTGTGATGCCTCGAAGCTCATCTTCGATTGGGTTAGTAACATTTTGTTCAACATCCTCAGGGGAGGCACCAGAATAAGCTGTAACAATAGTGACAACTTCAAAATCTACGACAGGAAATTGATCTCTTTGAATATTAAACAAAGAAAACAATCCAACAACAATAACACTGACGGTAAAAACCAGTGCTAACTTTTTTTGTTTAACAAAGAAACTAAAAAAACTATCCATAATGCACTAGTATACCAAAACACCTAAACAAAAAAAATTACTGAAGGGATCGTAACATCATAAATGTGATAATTTTTTGCGATTTATTAACTGTTACCGCGCTCTTTTTCTTTCAGTTTCAGTTAATAGACGCTTACGAATACGCGTATTGTTTGGCGTTACTTCAACCAATTCATCATCATCAATAAACTCTAATGCTTGCTCTAAATCAAGCTTAATTGCAGGCGTAAGAGACACAGCCTCATCAGTACCTGAGGCACGAACATTGGTGAGCTGCTTACCTTTCATGACATTTACCACCAAATCCTTATCACGCGAGTGAATGCCCACCACCATACCTTCATAAATATCAGTATTGTGTTCAACAAAGAATTTACCTGATTTTTGCAAGTTAAAAATCGCATATGCCACTGCTTGACCTTGTGTCATAGAAATAAGCGAACCATTGTTTCGCTGCCCAATCTCACCCTCTTTTCTTGGCTTGTAAGCATCAAATGAAGAGTTCATTAAACCTGTGCCTGTCGTAGCGGTTAAAAATTCTGTTCTAAAACCAATCAAACCGCGTGCAGGGATATTAAAATCTAATTTCACTCTACCATTGCCATCAGGCATCATATTGGTTAATTCGCCTTTGCGCTCGCCGAGTTTTTCCATTACTGTGCCTTGATGCTGACTTTCAACATCCACGCTCAAATCTTCAAACGGCTCACAAATCACCCCATCAATCTCTTTTAAAATTACCTGTGGACGACCTACTGCCAACTCAAACCCTTCACGGCGCATGGTTTCAATCAATATAGATAAATGTAGCTCACCCCGACCCGATACTAAAAACTCAGATGGGTCTTGTGTATTTTCAACACGAAGTGCCACATTATAAATAAGCTCTTTATCCAAACGGTCACGGATATTTCTTGAAGTAATGTATTTACCATCTTGACCTGCAAACGGCGAATCATTGACACGAAATGCCATTGATACTGTTGGCTCATCCACACTAAGTGGTGGCAAGGCTTCAACGGTTTCAACATCACAAATCGTATCTGAAATAGAAATACCTTCAATACCTGTGACACAAGCAATATTACCCGCCTCAGCGCTGTTTGTATCTATCTTTTCCAAACCCATAAAGCCCATCAAACCTGCAATTTTGGCCTTGCGCTGCGCACCATCAGCGCTCACCACCATCACTTGCTGATTTTTCTTAATTGTGCCACGGGTAATGCGTCCAATACCAATCGCACCAATAAATGATGAATAGTCTAAAGCAGTAATTTGCATTTGCAATGGTGCATTAACATCAACATCGGGTGCCGCTACTTTATCCACAATGGTTTCAAACATTGGTGTCATGTCACCTGAGCGTACATCGTCTTCTAAACTCGCATAACCATTAATACTTGAAGCGTAAATAATCGGAAAATCTAATTGTTCATCGGTTGCACCCAATTGATCAAATAAATCAAATACTTGGTCAATCACCCAATCAGGGCGTGCTGCATCTTTATCAATTTTATTAATCACCACGATTGGATTAAGTCCTTGGTCAAAAGCCTTCTTAGTCACAAAACGCGTTTGTGGCATTGGACCTTCCTGTGCATCTACTAATAGCAAAACTGAATCTACCATTGACAGTACACGCTCTACCTCACCACCAAAGTCAGCGTGTCCTGGCGTGTCAACAATGTTAATATGATAATCATTCCACTTAATCGCCGTGTTCTTACTAGAGATAGTAATACCTCGTTCTTTTTCTAAATCATTAGAATCCATCATTCTATCACTTGACTCAAAGCGCTCATTAAAAGTCTGAGACTGCTCCAATAATTTATCAACCAGTGTCGTTTTTCCATGGTCAACATGGGCAATAATGGCAATATTCCTAAGCTTATCGTTCATTTTATGATATTGAAAGTGTTTAAAAAATTCGCTATTATCCCCTAAAGTATCCCTATATTAGCATTAAAATAAAGACAATTAGCCAAAACATTGGATTGCAACACTTATTTTGTCAAACCGTATAAAGGCATTATATTTATAAATTGAGTTATCCAAAAATTTGTTGTATAATCTACTTAATGTAGTAAAGTAGTTTAATTTTTAACATAAACCAATAAGAGGGAATAACAAATGACATATAAAGACGATAAAAGCACTAAAATAGAAATAGCCTGTAGTTATAAGAGAGCAACTGTTGAAGACACCACTAAAATAGCTAGTGCTGATGCCAAAGTCGCTAAAATCGCTATTGAAAATGCCGATAAAGACGCTCAGGCTGCTAAAATTGCTATTGAGCATGCCAATGAAACTGCTCAAGTTGCTAAACGCGACGGAGACGATTATTCTATTAAAAAGGCTGATTATTATGCCATTCTAGCAAAAGACGCTATTGCAAAAGCTGATGCTTCTGCTGAAATCGCTAAAGACGCTATTGCAAAAGCTGATGCTTCTGCTGAAATCGCCAAAAATACCATTGAAGTTGCTGACGACGCTATTGCTAAAACAGAAGACAAGCATAATGACAATCAAGCCAACGACAAAACACAAGAAGATTTTAATAACAAAGGCACTGGAGAAGGGATTGATGTTACTGATGATTCTACCGCCTATGATACTAATGTTCTTGTTATCGATATGACTAATGGTACCTTGATTGATCAAAATACAGAAGGAACTCAGTATAAACTTACTGAGGATTCTGTCAGCGATAGCACTGATGATATCTTGATTTATCAAAGAACTTGGCACACTGAAGAAGGAATTAATCTTACTGATGTTTTTATCAGATATGGTATTAATGATATCTTGATTGATCAAAATACAGAAGGAGCTCAGTATAAACTTACTTTGCTTGATCAAAATACAGAAGAAACTCCATATTCTAACAGCACGGGATGCTACAAAACTGTTAACGAGTCAATAGTTTCTGATATTAGTGGAAATAACTGGAATGAGGTGCAAGACCTTGCTATTTTATAGTAATTGATTAGTTTAGGATTCCTACAAAAACCCCGGTACAATTTATGAAATACATAAATTGTACCGGGGTTTTTTGGTATCTGTAGATAATCTGATTATTAGCGCCTATACGACAAACTCTATTGTTGACAATAATTCAGGAAAATTTTATATACTATTTAGCAAAACCGATACAAAAGTTATTGATTTTGCAGGTATAAATAAAAGCGAAGGCAATGTTATCGAAAGGAGGGGGTTAGCCAGCCAGCCCAGAAGTGCAGTGCAAAGAAATAGATATCCATATATTTCCACCCCTTAATAAATATGAATAAACGACAATGATATTATTGAGGTCTTTGTATAAAATAAAGGTGATTGGCAAAATCCAATTTTTGCCCAATTGATGATTTCTTTAAAGCTTGTCCTAGCAGGGCTAAGGCTGGGTTACCCTCCTAGAGGACTGCTGGGTGTCGCTGGAAAAATCGTCAAGTGGGTGAAAAGTGGGTTTTTGATGATTATTCCTATTTATACAAAGGTCTCCCATTAAATATTAATTTAATATGACAAAAAAAGGATCTTCTGCTCGCTGGATGAATGAACATCTAAATGATGAGTATGTAAAACGCGCACAAAAGGAGGGTTATCGCTCGCGGGCAGTTTATAAACTAACTGAAATCAATGATAAAGACAAATTTATCAAATCTGGCAATGTGGTCTTGGATTTAGGCGCTGCCCCTGGTGGTTGGAGTCAAGTTGCAATTAAAATGGTTGGCAGAAAAGGACAAGTGATTGCTAGCGATATTTTGAATATTAAACCCATTGATGGTGTGGATTTCCTGCGTGGTGACTTTACTAAAATTGAAGTTTACGAAGCATTACTCGCACTCACAAAAGGCAAAAAAGTTGATATAGTGCTTAGCGATATGGCACCAAATATGAGCGGACAACTCTCTGTTGATATTCCAAAATCTATGTATCTGTGCGAATTAGCACTAGATTTGGCAATAAAAACACTCACACCACAAGGTTACTTCTTTGTTAAAGTCTTTCAAGGTGTGGGCTTTGATGAGTATGTCAAGGCTGCTCGAGTGGCTTTTAACAAAGTAGTCATTCGCAAACCCAAGGCATCACGCGCACGCTCTAAAGAAGTATATCTATTAGCCAATAGTTTAAAATAAACACCTATGAACACCTTTGAAGATATTCAAAATCTAATTCAAAATGACATTAATAAAACTGACCAAGTATTAATTGAACATCTGGGCTCTAATGTGGCACTTATCAATCAGATGAGTGGTTATATTATTAACGCTGGCGGTAAGCGTTTGCGTCCGCTGTTGTTGTTGTTATGTGCACGCGCCACCCATTACCAAGGTGAGCATCATCATTTAATGGCAGTAGTGATTGAACTTATTCATACCGCTACCTTATTACACGATGATATTGTTGATGAGTCTAAGTCACGCCGTGGCAAAGAAACTGCCAACAAGGTTTGGGGTAATGCTGCCAGCGTGCTGGTAGGTGACTTCCTTTATTCTCGTGCGTTCGAAATGATGGTTAAATCTGATTCAATGCGCATTATGACAATTCTATCTAAAGCCACTAATGAAATTGCACAAGGTGAGGTGTTACAACTGCTAAATTGTCAAAATTCTGCCCTTACTGAAGAAGAATATTATCAAGTCATTGAACGCAAAACAGCGGTATTATTTCAAGCAGCAACACAAATTGGTGGACTTTTATCAAATATAGACAAAGTACAAGAACAAGCGCTAAAAAATTACGGCTTGCATCTCGGTAATGCCTTTCAAATTATCGACGATGTGTTGGATTACCAATCTAATGCTGAGACTATGGGTAAAGAAGTTGGTGATGATTTAAGTGAAGGTAAAACCACACTACCGATAATTTATGCACTCAAAAATACGGTTGCCAAAGACAGGCAACTGCTAAAAGACGCCATTAATAACGCAGACAATTCTAAAATTGAACAGGTCCTTGGTATTTTACAATCAGTGAATGCTTTTGATTACACCCGCAAACAAGCGCAGAAATCAGCCAACCTTGCAAAAAAATCATTAGACTCTTTACAAGATTCTAAATACAAAGAAGCACTTATTTTGCTTTGCGATCTATCCTTGCAAAGAAAATCTTAAATGCTTTCTGACGAGTTAAAAGCCAAAATCCGTGATTCGTTTATTGCGTTAAAAGAAGATATGGATGGCTTTCAAGTACGCGGCTCACAAAACAAAATGATTGCAGAAATCTCCAAAACTTTAGCTGGAGAATACGATAGCAACAAAATTCTATGCGTAGAAGCGCCAACTGGCACAGGTAAGACTTTTGCTTACCTACTAAGTAGCATCCCTATTGCTAAATTCAGCAAAAAAACGCTAATTGTTTCTAGTGCAAATGTTGCCTTACAAGAGCAACTGTTGTTAAAAGACTTACCCAAAGCGCAAAAATATTGTACAGTGGATTTTGAATACACATTGGCTAAAGGGCGTTCTCGTTATGTATGTATTCGAGATTTGATTAATTTAGCACAAGATAACGCTAGCGAAGAGTTGCCACTTAACACCGATTTATTATTTGACAAACCCCCTAACCAGTATCAATTAAGAGCATTAAACCATTTACACGATGACTACGAAGCAAAAAAATGGAATGGCGAGATTGATGATTTAACCAAAACTCCTGAGACTATGCTGTGGCAAAAAATTGCCTGTAATCGTTTCACTTGCACTGTGAAAAACTGTGAATTTTATCAAGATTGTGCTTTTTTTAAAGCACGAAAAAAAATCGCCCAAGCTGATGTGATTATTGCCAACCACGACTTAGTATTAGCAGATTTATCAACAGGAAATACAGTGCTACCTGATGTGGCAGATAGTATATTTATTTTTGATGAAGCGCACCATCTAAATACTAAAGCCTTATCGCACTTTTCGCTGAGCACCAATACCGAATTTATCAAAAGTAGCCTTCGTCAAGCCAAAGGACTCAGTGAACAAATCGCCGAACTCACCGAACAAGATCCGATTGAAATTGATATTAAACAAATAGATGGCTACTTACAAGACTTGAGTAGCTTATTAAAATCGCTGTCTTTTGATGAAAATGTATACCTATTTAATCAAGGAAAAGTTGATAGTGGTATTGCTAAAATTAGCACACAACTCAACACCTTAATCACCCACACTCTAAACAAATTCATCATCTTGAAAAAATCATGGGAAGATTACTTAAAAATAAAACCCATTGATAAGCATATTGCTAGCCCACTGAATAACGCCCTTGGTGAATGCGAACAACATTTAATCAATATTGTTGAGCTATTCTTATCATTTTTAAGAACTGATGATGATGCTAAAAAATCACCTTATTCTCGCTGGATTGAAAAAAATATCTCTAATAAAAAGACCAACTATAGCCTTTGTAGCGCACAAACAGATATCTCTACTAACTTAGATACTCTAATTTGGTCCAAGGCAGCAGGTTGTGTCTTAACTTCTGCCACGCTATCTTCACTGGGTAGTTTTGACAGGCTAAATAAACAATTAGGTTTGGTGAAAACACAAAACCAATATTTGCGTCTACCATCGCCTTTTTCTTTTGAACAAGTAGATTTCGTAATTGCCAAATTTAAGGCTGCACCTCAACAAGTCTATGAGCACACACAAGAAGTTGCCACACAACTATTACAGCGTATTGATCCCAATCAAGGTACACTGGTATTGTTCGCTTCAAACAAACAAATGCAAATGGTAGCAGACTTGGTTGAAAACAAGCTCGAACCACATTTATTGGTGCAAGGCGAATTCTCAAAAAAAGGGATTTTAGAAAAACACATCAATTTGCGACAACAAAATCAAGCTAGTGTGATTTTTGGACTGGATAGTTTTGCCGAAGGCGTAGACCTCAAAGGCGACAATCTTACCCATGTGATTATTGTAAAACTACGCTTTAATGTGCCTACCTCACCGATTGACAAGACACTAGCAGACTACTTAGAATCACAAAAACGCAACCCATTTATGGAGATATCCCTACCTGATGCTTCGCTCAAACTCATTCAAGCCTGCGGTAGATTGATTCGTACTGAAACTGATACAGGCAAAATCACCATTTTTGATAATCGACTTGTCACTAAATTCTACGGCAAACAACTTCTCAACGCCCTACCCAATTACAATATAGTCGTTGAATAAAAAGCAATTCTTATTTTTTTACTCCAACTGTTTGCTGAGTCGGAGTTCTCTTGATTTTAATACAGAATTCTTGATTAAGTTTTGTTGCTCAAAATCAAATAATATAGTATCAACTATAGCGCTACTTTGCCCAACATCCAAACCAACAACAAGGCGTTTGTCATACAATATTTTTAGCATCAAGTAATCAAGTCCTGTTAATAAATCTAAGATACTTTTGTCATTTGCCACCGAAGGATTAACCCAATCAGAATCGTTTGGTAGCCCCATGGCCTGAGTGAGCTCTTCCACTACACAAGCAGGTAGTAAACCGTAACGCATTGCATGGTCAACAGGAATAATAACAGTTGCGCCAATTAGTTGGTATGCTTTATGCCTAAAGGATAATAAACAATTTGACTCATTTTCAATATTTTTTACCTTACTAGTCATATAACGACTGATAGCATCTTTATAATGTGATTTTTTGGTTAGTACAATTCTAAAATTAGGATTTTTATCATCTTTGGTAATTGGTAAATTGATGATACTAGATAAATCTTTAAAATGCTCATTAATTAAAGTCTCAACCATTTCAATCTTTGGCGGTAAATTAAAATAATCTACTCTGTATTTAATGGGTTTTTCCCAGCGCCTTAGTTTGCTTTTTTCTTTAGAGTACTCATTATTATAAGCAATTTCAAAGAAAGATTTTTTGATATACTCCTTAGATTGCCATAATGGCTTGTACGCATTAACCTGCGTAACAAGTAAAAAAATCAGTGAAAACTTAAATCCAGACTTGATTAACTTAAATCTAGAAAATAACATTTACTGCTCGTTAAGTGCACCGCCAAAACCTCGTGTAATTGGCTTGGTTAAATATTTAAACAAAGAGCGTGTACCGACTTTAATATCAATGGTACCAGACATTCCTAATTTAACCTTAATTTCTTTAGATTTTGCATTGTTCTTATGCTCTGGACCTTGTATCTCCACATTCACTTGATAAAAAGTAACTTGTCTACCTGATGGGTCTTTATCTAGTAAAGTGTCAGAACTAATATAAGTCACGATGCCTTTTAAACCACCAAAAACTGTATAATCAAATGCATCCAATTTGATGACAACAGGTAGTCCAAGATTGACTCGACCAATATCAATAGGATTAATTCTTGCCTCTAAAATAACACCGCCTTGAGAGGGCGAAACCTCCATTAATTGATCACCAGACCTAAGGACGCCGCCAATAGTTGTCACTTTTAATTCCTTAACCACGCCAGAAACAGGTGAGTGAATATTAGTATATTCCAAAATACTTTCTTGTTCTCTAAGTTTATGCAGGTTTTTGGCAAGATCCCCTTCTAATCTTTCAATCTCACGAGAAGCTTTTTCATAATATTGATTTTTGACTTCCATAATCATACGCTTAAACTCTAAACGCTTTTGCTTTGATCTTAAAACCTCTAACTCACTTACATCACCCGTTTTGGCCAATGTTTGTGTCATCTCCCACTCCTTGTTGGCAAGATCAAGGCTTTCTTCTAACACGCCAACTTCTTGATTTAAAGAGCGTTTTTTCTGCACATAAAGCGCTTTCTGTGCATTAATAAAATCAGGATAACTTTGTGTTAGTTCGTCAAATACGATTGGCTCTTCCAATACTTCGGCACTTGCTCTTGCTAATGCTGATTTTGAATAGGCAACTTGAGATCTAATCTCATGATAACCAGCTTGAGCTCTATCTTTCTCAAGTGTTGCAAGGAGTTCTCCTTGCTTAACTTGATCACCCTCTGATACCAGCAACTTAGACAAAACACCGCCATCAGCAACTTGAATAATCTGGGTATTCCCATTTGCCACAATACTACCTTGAGAACGCACAGTCTCATCAATATCAAACAAACTCGCCCATAACAAAAAACCAACAAAACCACCCAATAAAACATAACTAACAGAAAATGAATGTTCAATTTTTGACAAAACGGATTCTAATTTTATTTTCATTTTTGCTTTGCCCCTCCAGAAAGCTGAGCGATAATCTCATCTCTTGGACCATCCATAATCACTTGACTTTTGTTAACAACAATTAATCGGTCTATCAATTCTAACATTTCCATTTTATGTGTGACTAACACCAAAGTATCTTCTGGGGTTAGTATTTGTTTAAATAAATTAATCAATAATCTTTCTAAATTTTTATCAACTGAGGCAGTTGGCTCATCAAGTAGCCAAAATTTAGGAGATCGTAAAACCACTCTTGTTAAATTAACCAGTTGTTTTTGACCGCCAGAAAGCCCCATTCCTCCTTCAAATATCTCTTGTTCTAAACCCTTTTCATGGCTTGCAATCACACTATCTAACAACCCTGTCATTTTGGCAACTTCTAAAATCTTGCCATCTCCTGGATCAACCAAACCTAAAATCAAGTTCTCTCTGAGTGTGCCTTTAAACAAACGCCCCTCTTGTTGCAAGAATCCAATTTTTTCAGCTAACATGGGTTTAGAAATATGCGCCAAATCAATATCATCTAGTAAAATTCTACCGATATTTGGTTTATACATGCCGCTCAACAAGCGCAATAGGGTTGTTTTTCCAGAGCCAATTGGACCCAGAACTGCAATTTTCTCGCCTGGTTTAATAGTTAATTCTGGCAACACGAGTGCCACTTTTCCACCATAATTAAATTGTGTCTTAGGCTCAATATAGAATTCTCCACGCAAATTCTCCAAGACAATCGGCTGCTCTATATCGTCATGATCACACTTTAAATCCCAAATAGCATCTAAAGAGCGAATCGCTGATTTGGTGTTAGCCCATTGCACTAAATGAGAAGGGATTTGTGCAACAGGCGCTAAAATTCTACCTGATAAAATTGAACAAGCAATTAAACCACCCATTGTTAAACTACCACCACCAATTAACAGTGCACCTGATGCCACCATTAAAATAAAAGATGACTGTTGAAAAAGAGCAACCATATACTGAGATTGATCTGTCATGCGTTTCATCTCTAAATCATAACCACGCCCTTCGTCAGTCACATTCATCCAATTAGACAGCATGCGCCAACCTCCTTGACCTGATTTAATGGTCTCTGCGCCTTCTACTGATTCAACCAATAATCCAACTTTAAGATTCACCGATTCATTAATGTTATCAGCAAGTGCTTCTATTTTTTTATGAAAATACAAGCCAACAAAAGTTGCAATCACAAAAAATACCACGGGTACTAACGCTAAATAACCGCCAATCAATAAGATTAAAGCTATGTAAAACAATACAAAAGGCACATCAACAATCAAGTAAGTTGTAATTGCTGATAGAAAATTTCGCACTGATTCATAACCTCGCATTTGAGACGCCAAACTTCCTACACTTTTTGGTAATTGATCCATTCTCAGCGATAAAAATCGCTTATAAACATCTCTAGATAAACGCCTATCAACACTTTCAATGAGTTTTTCATACAACCCTGCACGCACTAATTTAGCAACAAACTCTAGTCCAACAATAAAAAGTATGCCAATGGTTAATACGAGCAAAGTTTGTTGCGCACCTGTTGGCACCACACGGTCATAAATTTGCATTGAATAAAATGCACTAGTAACAGCAACCGTATTGATGAGCACACCAGAAACCGAAGCATCGATCAACCATTTTTTATGCCTAATCAACTCAGATTTAACCATTTGAAAAATTCGACTGCTATTTGCATCAAATTTTTTCTTAAGCTTTAAAGAAAAAATCTCATAATCATTAAAATCTTCAATAACAACTTCCAACCAAGTGTTCTGCTCAATTGAAAACCACTCAGAAATCCACTGCTCTTTACTATTAAGGGTTTTTAAAATACCCCATTTTTTTCCAATATTATCAAATATCAATAACGGCAAAAGCGAAGGGTCGTCAACAGATTTAAGTTTTTTAGGTTTGTGTACTAATAATGCCTGACAAATATTTTGCAATATTGAAAAATTAGCAAGACCTTCTTTAACTTCATCTTCAATAACTTGTTGCAATTCAACACGGTCAAAACGCGATCGTTGCATTTGCGATAGACGCTGCAGAGTGCTTAACAGTATTTGTTTAATGTCGTTACTTTTATTTGTATTTGTTGTCATGATTTTTTACTATATACTAAATTGCATCAGCACCTTTAATGCGTATCGCCAAGCGCCAACTAACCGATAAAGACCCTGCAGTCATATCTGCAATCTGAGATTTTAACTGCGCTACTTCACGAATAGAATTCATCACATCTTGCCATTGTTTTCTACCTGCTAAAAATTGTCGATACCAAGACTGTTGTATTTTTTGTGATGCCAATAAAGCAGACTCTAGTAGTTTATTTTGTTTAGATAGTGACTGATAAGAGAGCCAATCATTTTCAAATTCTGTGATTGTTTTTTTGTTCTGGGTCTCTAAATCAAGCAAAATAGAGCGCTCTTCTAATCTTGCTCTCTCAATTTTAGAGAATGCACTTAAACCTGCACCAAAACTGCTAGAGAGTTCAAGAAAAATACGGTTCTCGGTATCGGCATTAACAATATTATGATTGCCCCATTGCCTCTCAACTCTTAAATTAAGCTGTGGAGACAAACTAGATTTTGCTTGCTTATAAGTCGAACGACTCTCTTTAACTTTTCCTGATAATTCTTTTAACTTTGGATCAATTTCAAGCGCTTGATTAAGCAATACTTTTTTCACACCATCAATCACATAATTAGTTGAAATATTTTTAATTAAAAGATCTGTATTTAAAGACTCACCAACCAACTCTTCCAACTGCAGTAATGCCTCTTGATGTTTTGTAATAGCAGAATTTAAATTAGCGCTTACTTGCAGTAGACGACTACTAACTAATAACAAATCACTCCCAGAGGAAAGTCCTTGCTCAATACGACGCTCAATTCTTTTTTGTAAAGACTCATACTCTTGTTTACTTTCAGAAAATGCTTCACGCTTTAAATGACTACCATACCAAGCACTATAAAAACGAATCACATTAAAAGCCAAGTTCCTTTTTACAACACGTGAGATAGACTTACGAATACTCAGTTGTGCCTGAGCTTTTTCCATACCTGCATCAATTCTGCCTCCTGCCCAAAGTATTTGATTAAGCCCCAGCCTAATAACTTTATCATCTCCAAGATAGCTTAGGTCTGCAGTTGAGGCTTTTACTTGGCTTATTGAAATGTTTGGTGTTGGGAAATACTGCCATTTTGCTGACTCAAGACTTTTTTCTGCAGAAGACAACAAAGAGGTGCTTGATTTAATTGAAGGGTGGTAATTAAATGCTTTATAAATCAAACCATTTAAACTATAATTATCATCTTTTGCATTAACACTCAGACAAAAACTGCTTAATAAAAATACCAATAAATACCTAAAAAACATAGTGCCTCCTAATAAAATTCACCCTATTATAATCTAAAATATGTGTAAAAATTACAGGTGCAATATAAAGATTGTTTTTTATTGACTTTTTTCTATGAATCCTTAACAAAATTCGTCCTTATCAATTTACTAGAAACGCCAAAAAGCTTTGTGTAAGAGCGCCATTAAAGTTAAGATTTCTAAGCGACCGAGAAGCATAGAAAAACTTAGAATCCATTTGGCACTGTCGCTGATGCTACTATAGTTGGCAGCAACTTTACCCAAAGCTGGGCCTAAATTATTAATACTAGCAGCGGTGGCTGAAAAACTACTGACCTGATCAAGCCCTGTGAACATTAAGGCGACCATAATAAAAATAAAAGCAATAACATATAAGGAAAAAAAGCCCCAGACTGATACCAAGGTGTTTTCCGCAACACTGTGTTTATTAAGTTTTATATTAATTTGGGCGTTAGGATGAATGAATTTTTTGATTTCTTTGGCGGCAAGTTTAAACATTAATAGTACCCGCACAACTTTAATACCACCACCCGTTGACCCAGCACACGCGCCCACAAAACTGGAAAAAATTAATAGCACAGGGAGCATAAATACCCACATTGAAAAATTAGTGGAAGCAAAACCTGTGGTGGTTGCCATAGAAACGCTTTGAAAAATACCGTATCTAAACGCCTCAAAGATACTTTGGTATTGCCCTATGTTGATTAAATAAAGCGAAACCACCACAGTTAAAAAACTTAAAAATATGACATAGGTTTTAAATTCTGAATCATAATAATAATGATTAATATGATTTTGTCGCCAAACAAAAAAATGCAATGAAAAATTAATACCTGCTAAAAACATAAACACAACAGCAACAGATTCAATGGCAACAGAGTCAAAATAACCAATAGAAGCATCATGTGTGGAGAAACCGCCAATTGCAACGGTGGCATAACTGTGTCCAATAGCATCAAAAATATTCATACCTGCTAAGTAATAACCCAATGCACAAGCAATGGTAAAACCGATATAAATCATCCATAAAACTTTGGCAGTTTGGGTGAGTTTTGGCGTTAATCTATCTTTAGAAATACCACTGGATTCAGCGTGGTAAAGTTCCATACCACTTACGCCTAACATTGGCAAAATCGCTAGCGCTAAGACAATAATACCCATGCCACCTAGCCATTGTAATTGCTGGCGATAATACAGGATTGCCTTGGGTAGGTTATCCAATCCAGAAATGACAGTAGCACCCGTGGTAGTGAGACCCGACATTGACTCAAAAAATGCATCACTAAAAGACATTTGCAAAGCATCTGAGAGTAAAAATGGAATGGTTGCAAACAATGAAAGTACAAACCAAAAACTCACCACCACTAAAATACCTTCACGAATTCTAAATGTTTCTTTGGTGTTTTTAAATTTTACCCATAACAACACTCCACTACCCAATGTGAGCAATAATGCCGTTAAAAAGATAGAGTATTGCTGCTCGGCATAAATCAAATCAACCAATATCGGTGGCAGTTGTGTTAAGCTAAAAACCATTAGTAGTAAGCCGATGGTTTTGAATACAATATTAAGTTGCATAATTAATCAAAATAGCCTTCAAACAATTCTTCTATCTGGTGAATTTTGCTAACATCACTCAGCACTAAAAGCACATGGTCGTTTTCTTTAATTACTAATGTTCTTGAAGCCATCATGACTTCATCACCACGAACAACAGAGGCAAATACAGTGCCTTTGGGCAATTTAATCTCTTCAATGGTTTTACCCACCACATCAGAATGATGTTTATCACCATGAACAATGACTTCAATGGCTTCTGCCTTTCCCTGTCGTAGAGAATGCGCCATCATGGTATCGCCCTTGCGGATATGTGCCAAAATACCGCTGGTGGTAATTTGGTCGGGAGATACGACCATATCTACGCCGTCACTTTGGGTGGCTAAATCTTTATACACATTGCGTTTAACTAAGGCGACGGTTTTGTATGCACCGAGGCGTTTTGCCAAAATTGAGACAATCACATTTATCTCATCAGAATCAGTGAGTGCTAGAAATAAGTCGGTGCTTTCGATACCTTCTTCTGTTAATAAATCTTGGTCAGAGGCATTACCATGCAAAACAAGGGTGTTTTCTAACTCGTCAGCAATTTTTTTAACGCGTTGTTTGTTAAGTTCAATAAGGCGAACATGATGGTTTTTTTCTAAAAATTTGGCTAAACTAAGTCCAATCAAACCGCCGCCAGCAATGATGATATTTTTATAAGGTCGGTCTAGGCGCCTAAATTCTTTCAACACTTGAGAAATACTTTCTTTTTTAGTTACAAAATACACTCTATCGCCGTCTTTAATCACGGTATCACCATAAGCAGGAATAGCTTGAGCATTACGATAAATGGCAACAATACGCATATGTGTTTTGGGTAAGTGCTCGTGTAGTTCCTTAATAGGTCGTCCAACAATAGGTGTGCCTGCATGAGCTTTGGTTTCTACTAATTGCATCAATCCATTGTCAAATTCAAAGATTTGTTCAGCACCTGGTTGTTCAACCACGCGTTTAATAAAATTGGTTACCAAAACTTCTGGGGTAATCACAAAGTCAATTGGAATAGCCTGATTGGAAAATAATTTGTCGTGATATAGATACTCAGCGGTGCGGATGCGTGCAATTTTTTTGTCTACATTGTAAAGTGTGTGTGCCATCTGACAAGCCAACATATTGCCTTCATCAGATTTGGTAACGGCAATCACCATATCCATAGATCTAATTTCTGCTTGCTCTAAAATATTTGGATATGAAGCTTGCCCACAAATGGTTTTGACATCTAAATGACGGGCAATGTCGGCTAAATTAGTTGCGTCTTTATCCACAATGGTGATTTCATTTTCAGTATCTTTACTGAGATAGCGAGCGAGTGATGCGCCTACTTGCCCTGCACCTAAGATTAAAATTCTCATAATGTATTATTTCTTATCAATGCCTAAATCTTTTAACTTACGATACAATGTGGTTCTCTCCAATCCAGCTAATTCTGCCACTTTGGCAATGTTGTGATTATTTTGAGCTAGATGATGCTCAAAATACTGCGCCTCAAAAATATTTCTAACAGCTTTAAGTGGTAAGTCAAAATTAATACCACCAATTTTTAGCTTATCATCATTGATTTTTTCAGCCAAAAGTTTGCGTACTAACGGCAAAATATCATGTAGTGGTTTTTTTAGAAAATCAACCGCACCCAGCTTAATCGCTTTAACCACATCTTGATGCTCTGCATGGCCAGACATCATCACTACTGGCGTAGAAAAACCTGCGCTCATCCATTCTTCCAATAGTGACATACCATCTTGTCCAGGCATCCACACATCCATCATAATTAAATCAAAAGTTTGTTTTTTTACGATGATTTTTGCCTGCTGAGCGTCCGCTGCCAAAACCACATTATAGTTAACATCTTCCAAGGTATCTTTTATCGCCTCAGCATTGATGCTTTCATCGTCAATAATCAAAATATTGCCAATTATCATACGCCCTCCTTTTTGTATCCAAATTCAATGATGACCATTGCCCCATGAGGTTTAACATTGCTGGCAAAAATACGCCCATCGTGTTGTTCAATAATATTTTGCACAATTGCCATACCCAACCCACTACCTTTTTCTTTAGTCGTTACATAAGGCTCAAACATAGATTCAAGTACAGACTCATCAAAACCATCACCATTGTCTTTAATACTTAAACGCACTATACCCTTATCTTTTAAATATTGGGTGGCAATATTAATGGTCAAATCATGCCCTTTATTAACCGATTCAGTGGAATTCTTAACTAGGTTAATTAGCACCCTAGAAATACTATTAGCATCTAAGAGTAATTTAGGCACATCGCCTGAGAGATCAAGCTCAATACTGATATTTTTTTGCGCATCGTACAAAGCAATTGACTGATTAATCAGTGTATTTAAATCCAGTAATTTTCTCTCAACTTGTGGTGTGTTGGCATAATCAGAAAAGGCACTGACCATTGCATCTATAGACTTCACTTGGTCAATAATAACACCCGTGGTTTTATCCACGATTTCCAAATCCTTACCTTTAAGTTTTTCTAAAAATTTATTTCTTAAGCGCTGCGCTGACAATAAAATAGGAGTAAGTGGGTTTTTAATCTCGTGTGCCATACGCATTGCCACTTCACCCCAAGCGGCTTTTTTCTGTGCACGGTGTAGTTTCGAAATGTCCTTAACAATAATGACATAACCCAAAGTTGTATCACTAACATCTAATGCCGCACCTTGACAAGACAACAAAACACGCTTGTTTGATAAAGTTACCTCAATTTCTTCACTCCATTCGCCGCCTTCTTGGTTGAACCTGTCTTGAATGATAAAAAATAATGACTCAAGATAACTATTTTTCTTAATAACGCTATCGCACAACTTGCCCACAAACTGTTGCTCATTTTCAATGCCCAGTATTTTGCCGATAACAGAATTAACAAACTGAATTTTTTTGTCTTGATCTAAACCAATCACACCAAAAGAATATCTTAAAATGGTTTCTAAATACAAATTATGTGTACTTAATCCTTGGCGTGATTGCTGAATTTGCTTAGACATTTCATTAAATTGCTCAATCAGGCGACGCACATCTTTGTTTTTTTCCTGATTGTGAACCATGACACCATAATTACCCTTGGCAATTTCTTTAGTGGCAAGTGAGAGATTATGCATTGGGCGCATCAATTGGTCAATCATTCTAAACACAATGAGCAACATACTCAAAACTGTCAGCAAAATGGTCGATGAAAAATCTAATAAAAAGCGTTTTTTCGTGAGTGAAGTATTAACATCAAAGGTGACACTGCTAGCAAAATTATAAAAACTTTTAACTTGACCTAAAAAACGCAATAGATGCGGATCTGTTGCATATACAGCAGTCAAATCCAAGATTTTTTTATCCGCATTTTTACTTAAATAATGACTGGACATTTGCACTTGAAACAACTTTAAATTTTCATCTTCAAAAGCAACAAAATCCTGCTGAGACGATAACGGTTGATTGTCCTCAACAATACAAGTATCCCTTTGGCTTATTTGTGTAATTATGATGTCTTTTTCATTTTTTAACACCAATGAACAAGCGTATTTTTTATCAATCAAGCCTTGAACAAAAGCCTGCATCTTAGCGTCATAATCTTTTGCATCTTGTTGGAAATTAGAATAACTTTGAATTTGCTGTAATAATACTTTAGTGAAATCAACATAGCGGTCATCTCGAACCATTTGTAAACCATGATATAGGCTATTTACTTGATTTAAAAATACTTTATTGAAATTATTGTAGGTATCCTCAGAGCGCTTAACATTATCCTGTACCGTCTGAAATGAAAATAGATAAAAAGAAAATACTGGCGCAATTGTGAGTAGAGGGATAATCTTGATAAAAGTCCAAGTAAATCGCGTGCCAATGACACCATTTTTGTTGTCTTGTTTAACCTTAGAAACAGCAAGAAATACATAAAAACCTGCAATAAAAATAACAACAACATTATAAGATACCAGCACCCACCACCAATCTTTAATCAAGTATGGATTGATCCCCATATAAGACAAACCGCCTATTGAAATTAAGAAAGCAATTGGCCAAACCCATTTATTCGGTACTTTCTTGAGGGAGAAATTTTGTTCAAAAATCATAGTTCGTTTGTCGCGTGTATGTGCTGATTATCTCATAAAAATAGCCACTAAGACTAATTGTTGCTAAAATACAACAATGATACAAACACAAACACAACTAAGCGATTTTTTACATGCCATTGAAGACGAAACTGAGTTGGCAATTGACACAGAATTTAAACGCGTGAATACTTATTATCCACTGCTATGCTTGGTGCAAATTGCTACCAAGAGTGCTACAGATTGTATTGATATTTTGGCAATCGAAAATTTGCAACCTTTATTTGACAAACTTTATCAAAAGCATTGCCTTTGGATTGTGCACAGCGCAAGACAAGATATCGAAGCAATGTATTGTCTTTCTGGGAAACTACCCACGCAATTATTCGACACCCAAATTGCACTTGATTTATTAAAAGACTTACGCCCTGACACATGTAATCCTGGCGCACAAATATCTTATCAAAGTCTGACTGAAATTTTGCAAGGTGTGCACTTGGAAAAAGCCTATACCCGATTTGACTGGACTACACGCCCACTACCCGATGGGGCAATAGAGTATTCACTAGATGATGTGCGTTATTTAATTAAAAATTACCGCCAACTTAAAACACGCTTAGAAAATGAGCAAAAACTAAAATGGCTAATGGAAGAAGGCCAATCCCTGCTTGATATTAGTTTGTATGAAGTCGATATCACTCAAGCATGGAGGCGCGTGAAAGGGGTTTCGCATTTACCTAAAAAAATGCACAATATTAGCACACAACTCTGTGCTTGGAGAGAGCACACAGCGATTGATAAAAACAAACCTAGAAAATGGATATTGTCTGATGATGATTTAATCAATATCGCAATGGGAAAAGATAATTTTAACGATAAAAAACAACAATCATTTGAAAGTTTCTTAACGCAGTATCCACAACTATACGATATCAAGATTGATGCTCAACATACACCACCCACACCAGCAGAAAGAGCACAAAGAGTCATTTTACAAAAAGGCATTCAAGCAAAAGCAAATCAGTATAATCTAACCACAGAAGTTATTGCCACTAGCAAAACCTTGTTAAGATATATCCGTGGTGACCAATCGGTGAATTTTCTCAGTGGTTGGCGTTATCAAATACTAAAAGAGGAGTTAGAAAATGCAAAATAGTTTAAAACCCGTATCAGCAGGCAATATACCTGATGAAGTCAATGTAATTATTGAAATACCCGCTCAGTCATCACCAGTCAAATATGAAATTGACAAAGAAACAGGTGCGATGTTTGTTGATAGATTTATCTCAACGCCAATGTTTTATCCATGCAATTACGGTTTTGTACCAGAAACCTTAGCCGATGACGGTGATCCTGCAGATGTGCTAGTGATTACGCCTTATCCTCTGATTCACGATTCGGTGATTACGGTGCGCCCTATTGGCGTTTTAAGAATGACCGATGAAGCAGGCAGAGACTATAAGATTTTGGCAGTGCCGATTGACAAACTCTGCAAATCTTATCGAGATATTAAATGCATTGATGATGTGGAAGTAACGCTTAAAGATCAAATTGAGCATTTTTTCACTTACTATAAAGACCTTGATGAGGGTAAATGGGTAAAGATTGATGGCTGGGGTGACGCTGAAGAAGCCAAAAAAGAGTTACAAGATTCTTTTAACGCCTATCAAAAATAACAACTTTACTATTATTGGTGGTGAGTATCGAGGTAGGAAATTTAGCTTTCCTGATGTTGATACTTTGCGTCCTAGCCCTGGAAAAGTGCGTGAAACTTTGTTTAACTGGTTACAATTTGAAACACAGGGTAAAACTTTTTTAGACTTATTTTCTGGCAGTGGCGCCTTGAGTTTTGAGGCGCTTTCTCGTGGTGCAAAACAAGTAACCAGTGTAGAAAAAAATACAAACGCCGTACATTTTCTCAAGCAGAATAAACAATTATTAAAAACAGATAATTTAGCCATTTTTAAACAAGATGCCTTTGCATTTTTAAACAAAAAACCAAAAATACCCTTTGACTTGATTTTACTAGACCCTCCTTTTAATAAAAACTATCTAGCAAACGCCTTAAAATTAATCTCAAAAAATGATTTTATTGCTATTGGTGGCAAAATTTATATAGAATCTGAATTTGAAATAACAATGAAATTTTTAAAAACACACTATTTGACAAAAACCAACCTCAGCAAACAAAAAAAATCTGGCGCCGTTCACTACTGCTTGGTAGAAACCTTTATATAAATTACCTTATTCCCAAGATTCAACTTAAGGATATCATAGCCAGGAAAGAGATTTAAACGAGAACCATAACGGCTTGTCAAGGCAATTCTTCCCTAGGCGCTATGGCTTTATGTGAGTGAAAAGAGGCATCTAAAACAACGAATTTTCTGATTTATGTGTTGTATTCATTTGAATCTCCTTATGTTTTTATTATAAGAAAATTCTACTTTTACTGAGTGTTAATTTTTTAGAGGATTGCAGGTTCATTTATACAACTTTTTACTAGTTCTAAAAAGTTGTACTTGGAACTTGAATGGGCGATACAAAAAAGATTTAACAAAAGTAAAAAAGGTTTTATTTACTTGCCATCTATCCCTTTACTGCAAAAGTCAATATTATTATGATGGGCATCAATAATAGCATTTCTAAGGCTCATCCACTCTCTAATATTGCCACCTTCAAGATTGAAATATTGAAGAAATTTACTAGATATACAAAATGGATGGAAATCTTGTCCTAAGACTGATTTGATATCATTATAAACATCTTTGTCTGCGTGATTTGTGCGAATGCTGTTAATGTATCTAAGTAGTGCAGCAGTGCGCTTATCAAAATCTTTTGGTGTTTTGTTGCCATGCAAATTTTGCTTGCCAACTATAGCATATAATATGACATTACCAGCTGTTCCAGCGTTGATTTTTTTATATTTTTGTTGATTTTTAGGAATTGCTTGGGGGGAAGTACCTGAATATTCAACATCCATCGGAAATATTACCATATGCGGTGACATTAAATAAATGCCCTCATCATGTTCAACATCTAAGTCAAATGCTGCTTTTTTGCCATTTTTCACCACTGCATCAATCAACTCTACTATGTTAACAATATAGTCAAGTGTGCCATTGTTCTTGTTGTGATTAGCAAATGTAGTTGATGATATTGCTGTTATGAACGCTATAATTAAAATCATTATTGTTTTTTTCATTTTTTGTCCTTTTTTTTAAGAATTATAATGTTTTACTATAAATTGATGATAAATTGGAGTTGTTTTTGATTTGAGTGGTGGTTTTTTTGGTTTAATGCAGGGGTTTCCATTCATGAAACACATAAAACAGCACTTTTTTTACTCAAAAACTCGTCAAATAGCGGGCTATTCTCTTCGTTTTTAGGTAAAAAAATATACTATTTTCTGCATTCCCTAAATCATACTGAGATTTTTGAGGGTGGCCCATAAGATTAAATTCGCAAACTATTGCTTTCTACTTTCATAAGCGATCTTAGATTGCCGCTTAACAGAAAACAAGAGAACTGCTTTAACTCCTTGAAATATATCAGAGAACAACTTAGAAGTATTCTCTTCATTAAGCATGGGGAAGAAACGATCCGTATTCAAAGCATTGACAAACAAATCATGAGAGGAATCGTCACCATGATATTCCCCTTCAACACAATATTGATGTGCATCATCTATCAGCACTTGTAAAGCATCTATCTTAGCAAGTGCAGGAGTGATGGAAACATCTTTATCTTTCTCATACTTGAGCTTTACTTTACATAAATATTCTCTTCCGTGCCAGCAATTTGTAATAATACTTTGCCCGCTATTGTTAATATGATTTGTTCCTCTAAATATAGATTCTGCTAAGCTCCATACTTCCTCTTTCGCTTTTTCTAAAAAAGCTTCTCCAGAGGTTTTTTGTTTATGGCAAATTGTTTTTGTCATTTCTTTGTTTTCTTTATAAATACTATTGGCGTACTTGATTTTTATATTACTTAAAAAATGATTGTAAGCTTTTGCATAAGATGTTAAAAATTCATTAAATGATGTGTTTTGAACAACTTCTACAGGTGGGGTTTGTTTGAGATCTGGGGCGCTAATTGTGATTGTATCATCTAAAGTATAACCCTTAAAATGAGTTTTATAGTCATAAAAGATACCATCTAAACATTTTTTTATTTGGTTGGCTTTTTTGCCCTTAAAGCTTAAAAAATAATGATCGTCATCAACCTTGCAAAGCGCAAGCGTTTGACTGGAGATAATATCGGGTGGAGCAATTTCCATTTCACTAACTGCTCCATTAAGAGCGGTATTTAGGGCAATAAAATGTGGAGAAGCTTTCATCCATTGTTTTGCATATATCTTTGATAAATTGTCGTTCAATCTTTTAGCAGATAATAAATACTGCTCCACATAATGACGAAGCAGAATTTTGCTATAATCAGCATGGACTTTTCTTGAAGAAGCTGTATTGTTTATTGACTCTGTTAAATTTTTCTCAACCTTTAATACAAATGATTCTAGGCTGGCAGCGCCTTTTTTGCTACTAGTATAAGCATATTGTTTAGCAACAACTTTTAACGAATCATCAATTTTGTTTCTTACTTTGCGATAGGGTGAAGGTCCAAAATCATTAACTAACATGATAATAAGCCCAAGAACTGGAACTGCTGCAACAGCGAGAACAGTCGTTTTGTCTATAACTGTTGATTTGGGATCTTCAAAAGTTGTTACAATATTGTAAATTGTTACCCCCACTGCAACAACTACGCCAATTGCACCTAAAACCGATACCGCTGTTTCTGCTGTTATTATAGCTGTGTCTGCAATAGTTTCTTCTAAAATTGCAGATGTGTCCGTTGCCACTGAACTGAGGGTTCTGTTGACAGCGCTAATATATTCGCTTTCTGTAGGAAGAGCCTCTATTTCAGTTGGATTAGCACTTTCTTGTTTTTCTATCAAATTATCGAACTCGTCGTTATTACATGTAGTAGCGTTAACATTAAATGTCAGTAAGGCGCTAAAAATTAGTGTTAAAAAATTAAATTTTGTTAATATCATAAAATATCCTAGATTCTTTAAATACAAATACGCTTTTCGATGTCTGTCACTTACTTTGCTTATATGTAATTTTTGATAGACAACCTTTATTTCAAAAACTACTATTATTTACGCACTAATGAGGAGCTTCAATGCCCATCACTTGAACTTCTGCCAAAGATAAAATTGATTTCCTGCCAGGAAGTTTAAGTGCTTCAATTTTAACATGACGGCCCTCTATGTCGTACTCAGACAGATCAATTGTGACTTTAGGGTCGGGCGCAACATGAAATTCTTTTATATATTTAATGTCAGAAAAGTTAGCGTCATTAGCAATAGTAACACGATAATTTCTCAACCTATTTTTACAACAGTCAGTCCGATTAAAGATATTGATTTTTGTAATATGATAATCCCCTTGCAAATCAACAGTCCACCAAGTATCTTGTGGCTCTTCTCTAGTTCTGGAAACGCTATGATTGTCATAATTACCATCAGTGTTACCATCAACAACCAATTTACTAGTGGTTGTTAAATCTGTAGAGGACTGCTTAGTGGGTTTTTTCAATGATATATTTTTTGCATTTAACACTTGATTCTTTGCATTTATAGCGGCTGTAAAAACATCTTCTTGCATTATAACTTGAACTTCTGCCAAAGATAAAACTTGCTCACTCTCACCAAGTAATTCAATCCTAACATAACGACCTCTTAGGTGATACATAGATACATCAATGGTTTTCTTGGGGTTGGGGTAACTGTGAAAATCTTTTACATAAGAAGCTTT
This sequence comes from thiotrophic endosymbiont of Bathymodiolus puteoserpentis (Logatchev), assembly GCF_900127505.1. Classification (NCBI taxonomy): domain Bacteria; kingdom Pseudomonadati; phylum Pseudomonadota; class Gammaproteobacteria; species thiotrophic endosymbiont of Bathymodiolus puteoserpentis (Logatchev). The sequence goes on from NZ_UEXF01000075.1 coordinate 109,664, forward strand.
ATTAAGGGAGGGGTCATTAGAAATTATAACGCGATAATTGCTCAACCTGTCTTTACAACAGTCAGTTCGATTAAAGATATTGATTTTATCAATAGGGTACTCCTGACCTAAATCAACCATCCACCATGGGTTTCTCTCTGAGCTGGTGTGAGTGGTACTGCCTCCAAAGAAGTTGCCGTCAGTTGAGCCATCAACAGCCTTCTTAGCAAGAAGGTCCATAGAGGATTGTGTCGCTGTTTTGTGCAAAGCCAAATTTATACCTACCATTGTTTGTTGTTTTATACAACGCACACTAAGTGCAGTATCTTTGGAATTAGCACCGCTATAAATTTGATCTTTTGTGCTCTCTAGTGTTCTTGAGCGCGCCATACTAGATTCGGGGAATGATGTCGAAGTCCACATGGAAGTGACTAAGGCAGTATCACCAAAAGGATTTTTGCCCTCTTTTAGATCGGCATTAAAGCCAATGCCACCTTTTTTGAGTTTGGTGCCTTGGTTAGTACCACGCCAAGCATTTTCTGAATCCATTGCTTCTGCATCCATGCCTAAATATTTTTCTAGGTTTTTCCAATCTCTCTCTGTTGGAATGCGCCAATTTTCTGCACAAATTCCTTGTGCGCCCTCTTTAATAGAACCCTTCATGGCGGCGCTCCAAGTGTAAGATTTGCCATATAACTTATCGTTACTTATTTTGTCCTTATATGAATAGACACCGTTTTCTGCACTGTTGGTACCATGACGCATATTTTCAGAGGTCCATACTTGACCACCAATGATAACGCTATTGTAGTTAATGCCACCTGCTTTCATGACTTCGTTATTCTTGATACAACGCACGCTGGCAGCGTCGGTTTCATAGGTAGTGCCATAAAAAACTTTAGGTTTTGAGAGATCTAATGCCAGTTTCCAAGCCATACTATGATCGGAAATTTTTTGCCTGGAAGACCAAAAATAAGTTTGTTTAACACTATCGTTAAAAACACTTAGCACTCCACCCCTCATAACACCTGTCATAATAGCTTCAAAGCCACTGTCTCCAGCTTTTTTGAGTTGTGTGCCTTGATTAGTGCCACGCCACGCCATATTTTTATTTGATTCTGTAGCACTCATACCCAAATACATCTCCAGTGTCTTCCAATCTTGGGTAGTTGGAATATGCCAACCTGATGCACAAATTCCCTGTGCTCCTTCTATAGTGGAACCCTTCATAGCCTCAGACCAAGTATAGAGTCTGCCTTTATTCGAACGCTTATAAAGAGAAAATGAACCATCACTAGCAGTAATTTCATCTGCATTAGCCCTATGGCGCATATTTTCAGAGGTCCATACTTGAGCGCCAATTCTAACGGTTCTGTATTTAGTGCCTTCTATCTCCATTACTTCTTCATCCTCTATGCAACGCACTTGAGCCTCGTCTATACTATGCCCTGACGATGTGCTCTTATTAGAAGTCCATAGATTAATATATACATCTGCTAATATAGAGTGGAGTTTTTTTGATAAGGTAACATAATTTGTCGTATTAGTGAATAAGGGTGTAAGGAACAAAGTGGCTGCTGTTTTATTGTGACTACTGTCCATATATTCTTTCAAAATTGTCCAGTCTTTTCTACTTGGAATATGCCAACCTGATGCGCAAATTCCTTGTGCGTTCTCTTTTGTTGAGTTATTCATGGCAACACTGTATCTGTATAACTTTCCTGTTAATCCAGCTTTAACATCATCAACGCCAGCGTAATAACTAGAACTGTCTTTTCTGCCATTGCCATGACGCATCGTTTCAGCTGTCCATCTCTGGCTACCAATTTTAACAGTCTTGTATTTAATGCCACCAGCCACCATTTTTGCTTCACTTTTTATACAACGAACGCTATAGCCGTTAGCATTGGCTGTGTGCTCTCTAAGTGGTTTATTGGTGTCTGTGTATCTAGAGTCAGGAAATATAGGGTCTTTATTGATGCTACTTCTAGGGGATTTATCGATGCCCCTATATACATCCATGCGCGCTGGAGAGAAAACTAAGTTTTTTGTATGGTGCGCTCCAACAGGAGTTTTACTCCAATAACGCCCTTCAATTCCTTCATTTTTTAGATTGCCATCATGAAATTGTCGACTGCCTGCTGCTGGTAATTTTAAGAAACTTTTAAGTGCTGTGGCTCTACCAGATGTTGGGAAATACCCCATTTCAGCACTGATCTCATCTATACTGGGCACTTCAAAGCCGACTGGACAAACTCTGGCTTCATCAGAGGTAACAGTGTTATTAGACCAAAATTTAACACGATCAACGCTTTTTTTGTCTGCCTTTGTCCAGTCGTATTCTTGTTGAATTATGGATTTAAGGGCATGGGAGTCACTACTACCAGTAATCCAATCGGAAAATGAATCCCATGTTTGCTCAACCCAACCACGATCATCATCAACTGGATCGTTTGCTAAATTCTTAGATTGGTCTGTATTTGTGAAAAAAGTAACTTCGTTCGGTGTAATTGTCTTGGCTTGTTCTTTTTTAAAAGTGCCATTTATGCGTAGCTGGTGTCCATCTGAAGCTCGTCCAAACTGATACAAATTGCCATAACATTCAACCTCATTGTTACTGGCACAAACTTGATCTGCACCTGTGTTTCTGTCTAGCCAAACTCGCTTAGTTTTTGGTGAAACAACTGTATTGTAAATTTTTCCTTGAAACACCTTGTCAATAATATGGACGGTAAGCTTGGCAACTACATATTCTCCATCTAGGGAAGTGGCATAAATATCTGCCACACCAGCACTTACACCTGTGAGAGTGGCGCCACTTTGTGTTCCAGAAATAGTAGCATAATTAGATTTTACCTTCCATAAAAGATCTTGAATAGTGGCATTACTGGGGGTGATTGCAGCGCTAAGCGTGATGGTTTCCCCTACTTCAAGAATATTCCTACCTTTTATTTGTGAGGTGTTATGGCTAAGTTGAATGTTGGTAACAGGAACGGCAACAGAATTTACAGTAATGCGGACTAGTGCAGTATTTGCACCAAAACTATTGGTGGCAGCAACAGTGTAGTAGGTCTCTGGCATTACTTTTTTTGGCCTGCCTGAAATTGTCCCGGTATTTCTATCAAAAGACAGTCCGTTACTAGGTATGGGTCTGATGGACCATTGGGTAGCAGCAGGGCCAAAATTGGTGAAGGTAATTGGGGTAAAAGTTTCGCCGATACGCGTGCTTAACTGATTAACGCTAGGAATAATAATGGGTGTGCCAGATTCGGTATCATTGATACAGCGTACACTAAAGCCTTGCATGCGTTCTTTTGCTATGATGGCGAAGTTATCGTTGCTATTAAATTCAAAACCATCAGACAAACGCTTTCTAGGAAATGAATTAGTAGTAAGGTTTCTGCTCCAATAAAAACCCTTTTTACCAAGGTTTTCTATTCTACCTTTGACATTGCGGTTGCCGCTTAATGAAAATTTTAACGAGGCGTCTGTTGCTGCGCTTATTAGCTCTTTAGAAGTTGGCACCCTAAAGCCTACTGGACAAATATTATTGTCACTTTTACTCCAGGCTGCCGCCCTTTTTTTGCCTGATTCGTCAACATCAGATGCTGTCCAATCATCTTCTGAGTTTGAGTTACCACTAACTATAAAGCCGTTACTACTAGGTGTAATACTATTTGCTAAAATTGCGGTTTTTCTCACATGACCTCTAGACTGGTGTCCATCATTACCTCTACCCCATTGGTATAAATTGCCATAACAACTCTTGTCTTGAGTGGTTTTACAGGCTTGAAATGCGCCTAAATTTCTATCCAGCCAAATTTTCCCTGTTGTCTCGGATAAAATAATTTTATAAGGTTTTTTATTAGCAACAACGGTTTGCGAATCAACCACCAACACCTCAAATCTGCCAACGACAAAACCGTTACTAGAAACCGCTCTAATGCTGGAAATTCCTTCTTTAAGTCCAGTAACCTTACCTGTTTTACTGTCAATCTTAACATTTTCATCTGCCAACCATAAAAGATTTTTGTTGGTTGCATCACTAGGGCTGATAGTGGCACTAAGTTGAACAGTTTCGCCAATTTTTAAGACATTCTTGCCTGACACTTCAATGTTATTAACCAATATTGGTACAATTGTAATATAAATAGTAGCAGTGCTTGTGCCTTTGTCGTTAGTGGCAGCAATATCGTATCTTACTCTGCTTTGAAGTTTGTTAGGAGTGCCTGAGATGAGACCTGTTTTGGTGTCAAACACCAAACCATTGTCCAGTACTGGATGAATTGACCAACTATTAATCAAGCCCGGTGCAAAGTTCAAAATCGTAATTGGAAGCTCTAGTGGCTTGCCAATCTGAATGATATTTTCAGCGCTGGTAACAGTTAAGGCTGGTGCAGTGTCATTTTGAATGCAACGCACACTAGAGCCATTATCATTGCTGATGTCACCACGCCATAAATCTAGGGTTATTTTGTCAATGTCAAAATTATGTATATACTCACCTAAAGGTCTCCTAATGGAGATTCCCATGCTGCTAACATTAGGATCAACCCTAAGTTCTGCTAGGGGTTTTTTGGTGCTTATTTTTTCACTAGAAGTAAAAACAGCCAACCCTGCGGCTGACACTCGTTTAAATTTATAGAGTAACTCGGTGATGCTAATACGATCAATTTTATATTTTGCACCCAAATCAATGATTATCCACCCTTTGTCTGAATATTTTTTGCTTAAAAAGCCTAAATCAGAATTGTTAACAATATTAGGTATACTTGTTGGGGTGGAAGGCATGAAAGACAAGCTTTTAGTGGTATCACCAGTAACTTGAGTAAAGCCACCTACATTGTCTTTAGGTGTGTTGCTTTCAGTTATTTTATCGCTATCAATGCCAACTTTGTCTGAATTTTTTTTGCTTAAAAAGCCTAAATCAGGGTTGTTAACAATATTAGGTACGCTTGTTGGGGTGGAAGGCATGAAAGGCAAGCTTTTAGTAGTGTCACCAGTAACTTGAATGGAGCCACCTGTATTATCTTTAAGTGTGTTACTTTCAGCTATTTTATCGCTATCAACGCCAGCTTCATAGGCTAAAGCTGTTTTATTGAGTACAATATTCTGACCCTTACTCATCACTTTCACATTGCCTATTGCCATCTTACCAAAAGTGGTTTGTTTAATTAATATAAAACGTACATCAGATGCTGGCACAGTTGTAATTTTGCGACCTATAAAATGATCTGAGGGAGTAGTGGATTTGCTGGAACTAATAAAATGAGCTTCGCTGCCTTGTTTTAACAAATGATTATCGGTTCCAAAAAAACCTAACAATTCAGCGTTAAAACGACCTTGGTGAAGCAAACTAGCCTGATCTTTGCCTCGATAAGCATTATTTTTATCTTGTTGGGTTTTGCTCATGTGCAAATAACCTTCTAACTTTTTCCAATCTGAATCTGTTGGAATACGCCAGCCTGGTGCACACATTCCTTTTGCGCCTTCTTTGGTTTCTGAATTCATAGCTGCGGCCCATTTATAATACTTTTCACCACCCTCTGTAAAAAAAATATCCTTCATGTGTTTGCTTGGGAAATGGTGCATATTTTCAACAGTCCATACTTGCGAACCAAAGAGATCCGCTTTGTAATTGACCAGTCCAACGCCCATTGGTTCTGGGTAGTAGTCGTTGATATCAAAACTGGCGTTTGATAATGTATTTTCTGAGTCGTCTCCTGAATCATTTCCAGAGCCATCCCCTGAGCTGTTTTTAGAATTGGCTCCTGTGTTTGAGTGGCTTTCTGTTCCGTTTTTTAAACCACCCCTTCCCTTTATCGACAACTTACTTGGTGTCCGGACACGAGAAAAACCTGTGAATTTATAAATATTTTCTTCTCCTGTAATCTTATTATCAACTACTAATGTGCCAAAAAAATTGTGACCTATAAAAGAATTTTCAAGAAAAATATCAAAAAAATTAATGTTGCCTTTAGAGGTATTAGGTTGCATTGAGTCAGTGTCATAGCCCCAAGTTAACTGTTTATCCTTAAATATAGCATTATAAATAGGTGTGTCGTTTATAAAGACAGAGCCGTCTACAACTTTGTTGTTTTCTACTTTGGCGCCATTAGTTATAAAAAGTGTAAAGGTTTGACCTTTCTTGTTAAACTTCAAATTGGTGCGGTACTTTCCAACCCAAAAAAACAAACTCTCGCTTCTGAATTTATCAAGCACAGCAAAAATTGACTTTATATCGCATTTGTTACGGCACTTTATGTTTAAAAAATCGTTGATCGCCTTAAAGTTGTCGTTAAATGACAACGATACCTGAAGGTGTTTAAGAAATATCATGTATACATCACGATCTTTGAACATGTCTGATACAAATGCCTCAGATGCAGCTATAGAGAGCGCATCAGTATGTAGTTCAGTGTCTGGTATAACAACAGGGGGGTGGCTGTCTAGTGTTGGTGTGCCAAATTGGTTAGAAGGTATATTAGTATTTGGGGTGCTACCTGGTGTTAATACAACAGGGGGCTGAGTGCTACCGCCTAGCGTTGGTGCGCTAAATTGATTTAATGAGATATCGTCAGAAGTGAATAGATCTGCCAATGATTTTGCCGATATGCCGATATTGGATAGTCCATAAATAAATAAACCAATAATTAGTGTCTTAACTGTTTGCATAAATTAATCTCTGTGGTAAATAATAAATTGTAAAACTTTTTTTAATGTTATAGTCCATTCAAAACTTGCGTTATTTTTTGTTTATGTATTGTGTAAAATTTAATAAACAATTAAATAACGCTTTAGTTGGAGTTATTTCAAATTTAAGAGGCTCAAAAACATGTCTCGCCCTCTTCCTCTGTCAACTCCTTGTCTCTATTCCATTTTTCTATGTCCTTAGGCGGATTGGTTCCAATGGCAGCATCAGGAATACCAGGAATCTCAGGATTAGAGATTGATTGCTTTGGAAACATTTCTTCCATCTCTATATTTTCTCCGCCAGCTGCCTTATAGGCTTCTCGAACATCTTGTATTTGTTTTTCTATTTTTGATAAAAGGTCCTCACCTGGTTTAACTTCATTATCTTTATCCCAAAGCCAATGCCAATCTTTATCTTTAAGCCGCCGATCTGCAATTGGAACAGTTGTTTCCAGCAAACTTTCGTTGAAAGGCGCATCTGCAAATGACATCTCTTCCGGTATAATTTCAAGTTCGTCTATGGGTTTTCCTAAAGAAAATTCCTCCATTGTCATGCTTGAGGAGGGATTTTCTCCTGAAGGAATAAGAGGATCATATTCAGAACGCAGCTGCTGAATCTCAGAAGTAGTGCCTTCTGGGTTTCCTGAATCAAATAATTCACGCCCTTCTTCATTAATATGTCGGATATTTCTTGCTACAATATTCTCATTTAAATTTGCGTGTAGACTAAAAAAATTCGATTTATAAAAATAGTAACCAGCACCAGAAGCAATTGCAACACTTACTATTGCAACAGGAACAGCCCATGTGGCTGGCGATATGGTTGCAGAACTGTTCTCAATGGGGGTGCAAGTTCCCGTGAATACATTACCAATAACTTTATCAGATGAATTATTATCCGTATACTTAAATCCACCAGTACATGTGCAAGTATGCATACTATCAACCCTAGTGTAGGTGTAAACAGAGTTTGGAATTTTTTTTCCTGCTTTATTGTAACACTGCTCTCCTAGTGCGCTTAAACTACTAAAAAGCAACAAACTCAATATACTTAATTTGATTGTTCTCATTTCTCTCCCAATGACAAACTATTTTATTATTTTTAACACTTTGAGACCTTTGCATAAATAGGAATAATCATCAGAAACCCACTTTTCACCCACTTGACGATTTTTCCAGCGACACCCAGCAGTTCTCTAGGTGGGTAAACTCAGCCTTAACCCTGCTAGGAAAAGGTTTAAAGAAATCACTAATTGGGCAAAAATTGGATTTTGTCAATCACCCCTACCTTATGCAAAGGTCTCCTTTCTTTAATAAGTGATAAAGTCTAACTTTTAGCACTTAAAAATCACAATATCTCTAAAAATAAAATTGTACCTGTATGAAACCGTTAAATTTAAATAATTTTTTTAAAAAAATCTAAAACCCAATTTCCCCCATTAAACCCCGCTATCTTCCCATTTTTTGTCAATTTCCCTTAAAATCAACAAAAAACAAACAATACCCCTCCCTTAAAAACCATACTCTTCATTTAAAATCACCATTCTTTTAAGATTAAACGCCAATGATTCCATAAACATTGCAAACTGATTTTTAGCAACACCCCTATACCTTGTTCGATGATTAGTTTGAGAGAATACTCGCTCATACGGACTACGCATTTTTGTGATAAAACTGTCTCTACCCTTATTTTTATTTTTCATATTGTTTTTCAAGATAGCCTTTAGATTACAACCTTTGCGTTTAGCATCAATATGAGTTTGTTTATCACAATAGCCTTTATCTGCATAGATGGCACCAGAGCCTGGTAGTACATGTTTTAAACCTTTGGCATCTGTGATGTTAGCAGGGGTTAATGCAACTTTGTTGATTAACCCTGATTGCATATCCACACTAATGTGTTTTTTAAAACCATACCAGAATTTATTTTTACCTTTGGCGCCAAACTTTGCTTGTTGGTCATAAGCCACCTTTGGTAGCGTTGTGTTGTTGAGTTTTTCTAATTTATTAGCAATGGCTAAATCTCGCTCTTGCCAAAGGTTGGCTTTTGCGACTAAATGAGAAGCGTCAATAAAGGTAAAGACTTCATTTAGATAGCCTTTGGATTTAAGTATATTTTTAACTTCGTTAAAAATTTTGGATAAAAGATGTGTGCCTATTTTTGTTCGCATCTTTGAAAAGATACTATAAGTTGGCGTTTTATCGCTTAAAGCGAAATTACAAAACCATTTGGCAGCGGTATTTTCTTGTAAGAATCTTTCTAACGCTCTGTCGCTAATATCTTCTAGATGTTGTAATAACAATGTTTTAAATAGGGTGTTGATACCGTAGCCTTTGTAATTACTATTACCAGCAATTGTGGTTAAGTGCTTATTGGTTATTTTGTCTAAATCAATAAGTTTGGTGAATTTACGATAGAGGTGGTTGGTTGGAACTAAGTCTTCTAGGTTGATGATTTCTGTTTGAGTGGTCATTATTTTTTTAAGTTGTTGATATTAATAGTATTTTACTATAAATATGGTGTTTTTTGGTTGTTTTTTGGGTTTTTATTTTCAACAGTCCCTTAAGCGAGACAATCGTTATCAACAAGACAAAAAGCGCAAACTGTGTAAAAGACGCGCAGCGATTGAGCCGATTATCGGACATCTTAAATCAGATTTTAGACTCTCTAGAAACCTACTCAAAGGGCAAGTTGGTGATGAGATTAATGTTTTAATAGCTGCCTGTGCTTGGAATTTGAGAAAATGGCTGGTGATAGCCACTATTTTTTTGTTTTGGCAAAAACTAGGCTTATTTTTTGTAAAATACCTAAGGTTTTTTGTGGTGCTGGATAAAAAGCAGTTTTGTTGATTTAGATGGTTGGCAAAATGGGTGGTTTTGGTTTGGTTTGGAATGGGTTTTTAAGGGGCGACTAATTAAGCGTTGTAGTGATGATTTGAATTCAAGAAGGTATAATCAGAGACATGAAAAAAATTGCAATTTATCCCGGTTCTTTTGACCCCATTACTAATGGACATATTGACTTAATAAAACGCGCTAGCAAATTATTTGATACCGTGATTATTGGCATTACGCAAAATAGCAAAAAATCATCTTTTTTAACTATTAACAATAGATTAAAAGGCGCTAGAGATGCCTTGACGGATATTGATAATATCAAAGTGATGAGTTTTGATACTTTATTGGTGGACTTCGCCGAGGCACAAAATGCACAGATTATTTTGCGTGGATTGCGAGCGGTAAGTGATTTTGAATATGAGTTCCAACTCTCAGGTATGAACAAACATCTCAACCCCCATATTGAAACCCTATTTATGACCCCAGCAGAACAATATGCCAATATCTCTTCTTCCTTAGTTAGAGAAATTTTATCCCTTGGTGGCAATATTAGTAGTTTTGTACCAGCTAATATTGAAACCCTATTAAAAGAAACCTTTGCATAAATAAGAATAATCATCATAAATCCACTTTTCACCCACTTGGCGATTTTTCCAGCGATACCCAGCAGTCCTCTAGGAGGTTAAACCTAGTCTTAGCCCTGCTAAGACAAGGTTTAAAGAAATCATCAATTGGGCAAAAATTGGATTTTTCCAATCATTCCTAATTTATGCAAAGACCTCTAAAAGAAAAAAATTTAATCCATTTTTTACTTGACTAAATTTTTTATGTCCCTATATAAGCTCCACAACTATTTAAAAGGAGCAAAAAATGTCAAAAATTATCGGTATTGATTTAGGAACCACCAATTCATGTGTTGCCATTATGGATGGTGGCAATATAAAGATCATTGAAAATTCTGAAGGTGATCGCACCACCCCCTCTATTATTGCTTTTCCAAAAGATTCAGAGGAAGTTTTGGTAGGTCAAAGCGCCAAACGACAAGCGGTTACTAACCCTGAAAACACACTATATGCAATTAAACGATTAATCGGTCGTCGTTTTGACGAAGAAGCAGTACAAAAAGATATTGATCTTGTACCTTACAAAATTGTTAAAGCAGACAATGGCGATGCATGGGTTGAGGTGAACGGCAAAAAAATGGCGGCACCTGAGATTTCAGCAAAAGTTATTGAAAAGATGAAAAAAACAGCCGAAGACTATTTAGGTGAAAAAGTAACAGAAGCGGTTATTACAGTTCCTGCTTATTTTAACGACTCACAGAGGCAAGCCACCAAAGATGCCGGCAAGATTGCAGGTTTGGATGTTAAGCGCATTATCAATGAGCCAACAGCAGCGGCATTGGCTTACGGTGTAGACAAATCTAAAGGCGACAAAACTGTTGCTGTATACGACTTAGGTGGTGGTACATTTGATGTTTCCATTATTGAAATGGAAGACATTGATGGTGAAAAACACTTTGAAGTTTTGTCAACCAACGGCGATACTTTTCTAGGAGGTGAAGATTTTGACCAGCGCATTATTAATTACTTGGTAGATGAATTTAAAAAAGAGCAAGGCGTTGATTTAAAAAATGACCCAATGGCACTACAACGCTTAAAAGAAGCAGCAGAAAAAGCCAAGATTGAGTTGTCTTCTTCTGAGCAAACTGAGGTTAATCTTCCGTATGTTACCGCTGACGCCTCAGGCCCTAAACACCTTAATATTAAATTGACCCGTGCTAAATTAGAATCTTTGGTTGAAGATTTAATCAAGCGCTCAATTGACCCTTGTAAGATTGCATTGAAAGATGCAGATTTATCTGCCAAAGATATTGATGAAGTGATTATCGTTGGTGGCTCTACGCGTATGCCTAAAGTGCAAGAAGCAGTGAAAAAATTCTTTGGCAAAGAGCCGAAAAAAGATGTTAACCCTGATGAGGCAGTGGCAATGGGTGCTGCGGTGCAAGCAGGCGTACTTGGCGGCGATGTTAAAGATGTCTTGTTATTAGATGTAACACCATTATCACTCGGTATTGAGACTATGGGTGGCGTAATGACTAAGTTGATTGAAAAGAACACAACCATTCCAACCAATGCATCGCAAGTCTTCTCAACTGCAGCAGACAACCAGTCAGCGGTAACGGTTCATGTTTTACAAGGTGAGCGTGAAATTGCAAGTGCAAACAAGTCATTGGGTCAATTCAACCTTGAGGGCATTCCTAATGCGCCCAAAGGTCAGCCGCAAATTGAAGTAACTTTAGACATTGATTCTGATGGTATTTTAAATGTTTCTGCCAAGGATAAGAACTCTGGCAAAGAGCAAAGCATTACCATTAAAGCATCAAGTGGCTTGAGCGATGAAGAAGTTGAAAAGATGATTAAAGATGCAGAAGCGAACGCCGAGGAAGATAAGAAATTCCAAGAATTGGTAACCACGCGTAATATGGCAGATTCAATCATTCACTCAACCAAGCAACTGTTAGATGAACACAAAGATGAAGTATCAGACGATGAAAAAACGGCAATTGAGGCAGCAATTACTGAGCTTGAAGAAGCTATGAAAGCAGATGACAAAGAAGCCATTGATACTAAAGTTCAAAGTCTTAGCGAAGTAGCTCAACCTTTGGCTGAAAAAGCACAAGCAAAAGTAGCTACAGATGCGGGCGGTGATGGCTTTACTGATGCCGCTAATGCAGGCGCACAAGATGCGGATGTGGTAGATGCCGACTTTGAAGAAGTTAAGGACGACGATAAGAAGTAAATCGTTTTATTTAAACTCACACAAAAAGACCTTCTGTTAAAGAGGGTTTTTTGCTTTACGGGAAATTAGACCATGTCAGAAAGAGATTATTACGAAGTATTAGGTGTTAACAAAGGTGATGATGCAAAAATCATCAAAAAAGCGTATAAACGCTTAGCAATGAAACATCACCCTGACCGCAACAAAAACAACAAAGAGTCCGCTGAGAGGACCTTTAAGGAAATACAAAAAGCCTATTCAGTTTTGTCTGATAAGCAAAAACGACAAGCCTACGACCAGTTTGGTCATGCAGGCGTCAATGGCAATGCAGGCGGCGGTTTTGGTGGTGGCAGCCCATTCGGTGGTGGTGGTGGTTTTGGTGATATTTTTGGTGATATTTTTGGGGGTAGTCGCCAAGCGCAAGCAGATAATCGTGGTTCGGATTTACGCTACGATTTAGAAATAGACCTAAAAGAAGCAGCCGAAGGTAAGACCGTTCAAATCCGTGTTCCTAAAGGCGAAAAATGTGACACTTGTCATGGTTCTGGTGCTAAGCCAGGCACCAGTGCTAAAACTTGTGGCACTTGTCAAGGTGCGGGACAAGTGCATATGCAGCAAGGCCCTTTCCAAGTACAACAACCTTGCCCACAATGTAGAGGTGCGGGACAAGTGATTGATTCACCTTGTGGCGATTGTCATGGTAAAGGTGTGGTTCGCAGACAAAAAACACTCTCGGCTAAAATTCCTGCAGGTGTTGATACTGGCAATCGTATTCGTCTCACAGGCGAAGGTGAAGCTGGCGCTCGTGGTGGACCGAACGGTGATTTATATATTGAAATTCATGTTAGACCACACAATATTTTTGAGCGTCACGGCAATGATTTGTATTGCGGTGTGCCCATTGATTTTGCCTCAGCGGCACTAGGTGGTAGTATTGAAGTACCAACACTGAGTGGAAAATTAAAGATTAAAATTCCAGAAGGCACACAAACAGACAAACAGTTCCGTTTAAAAGGCAAAGGTATTACTGGTTTACAAGGTAGTGGCACAGGTGATTTGATTTGCCAAGTCAAACTTGAGACACCTGTTAATCTCAATACAAAGCAAAAAGAATTGTTACAAGAATTCTCAAACTCATGCGGAAAGAAACAACACCCTGAGTCAGACTCCTTCTTTGGTAAAATGAAGTCATTTTTAAAATAAGTAAAGGACGCACAGTGAAAATCAAACACATTCAAGCTCGTGAAATTCTAGATTCTAGAGGCAACCCAACCATTGAAGCAGATATTATTCTTAACGATGGCACAATGGGTAGTGCGATGGTGCCATCAGGCGCTTCAACAGGTGCACGCGAGGCGTTAGAATTGCGTGATGGTGACAAATCTCGTTATCTTGGCAAAGGTGTTTTGAAAGCAGTTGCATTTATCAATACTGAAATTGCTCAGGCCTTAGTGGGTTCTGATATTACAGATTTAGGAAAAATTGACGCTTTAATGATTGCACTTGACGGCACGCAGACAAAATCACGCCTAGGTGCCAATGCTATTTTGGCAGTATCATTGGCAGCGGCTCATGCGAATGCCAACAGACAGAACAAACCCCTGTACGACACATTAGATTTAGGCGCTAAGTACAAATTACCAGTACCAATGATGAACATTATCAACGGCGGTGAGCACGCCAACAACAGTGTGGACATTCAAGAATTTATGATTATCCCTGCGGGTGCACCAAGTTTCAAAGAGGCTTTGCGTTATGGTGCAGAAGTGTTTCACCATCTTAAATCTGTCTTAGAGGCTAAAGGACTCAATACTGCTGTTGGTGATGAAGGGGGTTTTGCACCTGATCTTGCTTCGAATGAAGATGCGATTAAAGTCATTTTAGAAGCCATTAAAAAAGCAGGCTACACCGCAGGCAAAGACATCTTTATTGGCATTGATGCAGCCAGTTCTGAGTTCTATGAAAATGGCACTTACAATCTTGCTTCTGAAAATCGCTCACTAACTTCACAAGAATTTACTGATTACTTAGCCAACTGGGTAGAAAACTACCCAATACTCTCTATCGAAGATGGCATGGACGAGGATGATTGGGATGGTTGGGATTTACTCAGTAAGAAAATTGGTGATAAAGTACAACTGGTTGGCGATGATTTATTCGTTACTAACAGCAAGATTCTTGCCGAAGGTATCGATAAAAATATCGCCAATTCAATCCTTATAAAAGTTAATCAAATTGGCACATTGAGTGAAACTTTTGCTGCCATGGAAATGGCTGAAAAGGCTGGTTACACTTGTGTAATGTCACATCGATCTGGCGAAACTGAAGACACCACCATTGCAGATTTAGCTGTAGCAACAGGCTGTGGTCAAATTAAAACAGGCTCACTGTCGCGTTCTGATCGTTTGGCAAAATATAACCGTCTATTGCGTATTGAAGAAGAATTAGGTGAGAATGCAATCTATCCTGGACTTGCTGCTTTTAATCATTTGCGTTAAACTGAGCGCTTGGATTCACTCTCAACTCCTTGGTTAATCATAATCCTATTAGGGCTTATCTTAGCTTCTGCTTTTTTCTCATCGACTGAAACTTCAATGATGGCGATTAATCGCTATCGTCTCAAAGTACTCGCTAAAACCAACAAAAATGCCAAACGCACCGAGCGTTTACTAGATGATTTAGACCATTTAATTGGCACAATTTTATTGGGTAATAATCTGGTTAATATTTTTGCTGCCAGTATTGCCACGATACTAGCAATTAAGCTTTGGGGTGAAGGATCGGTCATATTAGCATCACTGGCATTAACTTTTGTTATTTTGGTTTTTGCAGAAACCACACCAAAAACCTTTGCTGCTAAAAACCCTGAAAAAGTCGCCCTTCCCGCTTCGATTGTTATTGACCTATTTATCAAATTATTCAAGCCTTTTGTTTGGATAATTGCACAAATTAGTAAAATTATTCTTGCTTCTTTAGGGGTAAAAACACAAAATGAAAACGAAAGCATTACTTCAGAAGAGCTTAGAATGGTAGTGAATGATGCCAAGCCAATTATTGCCTCAAACTATCAAAAAATGCTACTTAATATTATTGACTTAGAGAAAGTGAAAGTTGAAGATATTATGATCCCCAGAAATGAATTAATCAGTGTTGACATTAACAAGCCCGGTGATCTTTTAAAGCAGTTAAAACACATACAACATACCAGACTTCTAATTTATGACACATCAAGCGACAACATCACAGGTCTGCTACATATGCGTGATATTGTAAATTTATATGCCAAAGGCGACTTTAGTATTGAGAATGTCTTAACATTGATTCGCACACCTTATTTTGTGCCAGAAGGCACTTCTCTAGCGCACCAATTGGCGCATTTTCAAACACAAAAAAGACGCTTGGGATTGGTGGTTGATGAGTACGGTGAAGTCCGTGGTGCGATTGTTGTTGAAGATATCCTGGAAGAAATTGTGGGTCAATTTACTTCAAATCAAAATGAAATTATTGATGAAATCATTAAGCAGAAGGATGGTAGTTATTTAGTTGACCCTAGGGTTAATATACGAGAGTTAAATCTATTGTTGCAATTAGACTTATCTGTTACTAAAGCTAAAACTTTAAACGGTCTAATTTTAGAAACATTACAAAGCATTCCTAAACATGATGTCAGCCTAAAAATTGATAACATCTTGATTGATATTGTGCAAATTTCTGAGCAAACCATTAAGTTGGTTAGATTAACAAAACTAGATTAACGCCTGCCCCATCCTCACCGTTTCACCTTCTTTGAGGTTTAGTTTGTTGTCTTTATTAGGCATGAGCATAATCACGGTTGAACCCATATTAAATCTACCCATTTCTTCACCTTTTTTGAGTTGAATATTCTGGTTTTGATAATCAAAATGTTTCACTTTTTTGGTATATGGTGGGGTAATTTGTCCATGCCATACCGTTTGCATTGAGCCAACAAAAATAGCCCCCACCAAAACAAACCCACAGATACCAAACTCAGTCTCAAAATAACACACCACACGCTCATTACGAGCAAACAAACCATTGACACTTTGCACAGTTTTTTGATTGACTGAGAATAAATCACCAGGAATATAATCCATGGCAATCAATTTGCCATCATAAGGCATATGAATACGATGATAGTCTTTTGGTGAGAGGTAAATCGTAGTAAAAAAACCACTGGTAAATTCGCCTGCTTTCTCATTATTTGCCAACAACTGTGCCACGCTGTAATTATGATTTTTTGCTTGCACGATTTGCGCATTGTTAATATTGCCAACTTGAGAAACAACACCATCTACAGGGCAGACAATTGAACACTTGGCAATCACTCTAGCACCAGGCTTTAGACTACGGGTAAAGAAGTCGTTAAAACTCTTGTAGTCTTCTACTTGCTCGCGTTGTGCCTCAGACAAATTTACTTGATAGGTTTTAACAAACCAGCGAATAAAGGTATTTTTAAGCCAAGTATTTTCAATGCGTGCAAAACGAAACATCAACTTTGAAAGCCAATGCTGTGGCAATAAGTATTGTAGCCAAATCATTTTAATTTTGATTGAATAAAGGCAAGTGCGTTATTGAATTTCACTTCAATTTTTTCAGGGTTATTTCTAGCTTTATATTCAACATTGCCGTTATCAGCATGCGTATCACTAAGCACCAGTCGATGCGGAATACCTAAGAGCTCACTATCGGCAAACATAATACCGGCACGCTCTTTTCTATCGTCAAGCAATACTTCAATGCCAGCATCCAAATATTGCTGATATAAATTATCTGCTAAGTCTTTAACACGAGTGGATTTGTTGTAGTTGATCGGCACAATCACCACGCAAAAAGGTGCAATACTTGCTGGGAAAATAATACCCCTCTCATCATAATTTTGCTCAATTGCGGCTGCCACAACACGCGTAACACCAATACCATAACAACCCATCATCATCGTCACTGCTTTGCCAGATTCACCAATCACATTGGCGTTCATCGCTTTGGAGTACTTATCACCCAATTGGAAAATATGCCCCACTTCAATACCGCGTTTAATCACTAACTTACCCTTGCCATCGGGTGAAGCATCACCTGCAACAGCATTACGCAGATCAGCCGTCTTAAACTTAATACCGTCCCACACACAACCGGTCAAATGATAGTCCCATTGATTTGCACCACAGACAAAATCCACCATCACTTCGGCTGAATAATCTACAATCAAATCAATACTTAAATCTTTAACACCAATAAAACCTTTTTTCAAATCAAATGACTTAATTTCCTCATCACTGGCAAATTCAAAATCACCCAATAAGTTTTGTGTTTTGATTTCATTTAGCTCGTGGTCACCACGAAGCGCTAAAGCCTTATAACCATTAGCCGTCTTAATAATTAATGTTTTTACACATTGCGCTTGCTCAACTTTTAAGAACTGTGCAACCTCTTCAATACTGGTTATCTTCTTCGTTAATACCTGTTTTTCACTGGCACTGGTACTGTTGGTTTTTTCTTGTTTAGAGAAAGCTACTTTTTCAATATTAGCAGCATAATCAGACTCATCAGAGAAGCAAATAGCATCTTCGCCAGACTCTGCCAACACATGAAATTCAATAGAACTCTCACCACCAATACTACCACTGTCTGCCAACACTGGGCGATAATTAAGTCCAAGACGCTCAAATATTTGGCAATAAGTGGCGTGCATTTTTTCAAATTCTGCCTGCATACTGTCCTTATCCAAATGAAACGAATACGCATCTTTCATAATAAACTCCCGCGAACGCATCACCCCAAAACGAGGGCGAATCTCATCACGAAACTTGGTTTGAATTTGATAAAAATTCATCGGCAGTTGCTTATAACTATTAAGATATTGACTAGCAAGATGGGTAACCACCTCCTCATGTGTTGGGCCTAGGCAGAATGCTCTATTATGTCTGTCATGAAAGCGTAATAATTCTGCACCGTATTCATCCCAACGCCCTGATTCTTGCCACAACTCTGCAGGTTGTGTAACAGGCATTAGCACTTCTTGTGCACCTGAGTTATTCATTTCTTCACGAATGATTTTCTCTACTTTTTGCAATACTCTCAAGCCCATCGGCAAATACGAATACAAGCCCGATGCAAGTTTAGAAATAAGCCCCGCACGAATCATCAATTGATGCGAAATAATCTGTGCATCATTTGGCGCTTCTTTTTGTGTTGGGATAAGAATTTGGCTGGTTTTCATTTATAATAGTCAAAACAAAAAATATGATTTTACCTATGCCTGATTTTCAAACGCTTTTAATTTACGCAATTCCTTTAATCTTTGCTATCACTGTGCATGAATTTGCTCACGGCTGGGTTGCCAATCAGCGTGGCGATTCCACTGCTAGAATGCTTGGTAGGCTGACTTTAAACCCGATTAAACACATTGACCCAGTGGGTACAATCTTAATGCCTGCGATCTTATTTTTCACAGGATCACCTTTTCTGTTTGGTTGGGCAAAGCCTGTCCCCATCAACTTTAACGCCCTTAAATCTCCAAAACAGGATATGATTTTAGTTGCCCTTGCTGGACCTGTGTCTAACTTTATAATGGCATTGTTATGGTTATTGGTTATTGTCTTTGCACGCAACTTGCAATCTCAACTTTTAGAGGATATGGCACACTTTGGTATTGCTATCAATCTAGTTTTGGGTGTGTTTAACTTGCTTCCCCTGCCACCACTGGATGGCTCTCGTGTGGTGAGTGCATTATTGCCAAACCACTTGGCTTATCGGTATAATAAATTAGAAGCTTATGGTCTATATATCTTACTAGGTTTGTTGTTCTTGGGTATTTTTGAACGAGTAATCTTACCTATCGTTAACTTTATTTTAAATTATTTACTAGGACTATTAAATTAATATGTACACAGAAGAAGACTTAAATAATGCTGTAAAACAAACTATTTTCAACCAATCATCGGTTGACAATTTTAGACAATTTATTGCTACAAGCAAAAACACAAACCATGTAGATGAAGAAAATTTTAAGCTGATTGGTAGTTTCAACGATATTTTTGTTGTTATCGCTTGCTTATTATTGCTATTTTCCTCAGGATGGGTGTTAAACGCTATCCAAAATAACAGTGGTTATATTGTATTTCCAATCATTACATGGGGTTTAAGTGAATTTTTTGTCCGTAAAAGAAAAATGTCCTTGCCTGCCATTGTTTTATTAATTGCTTTTATTGGTGGCATATTCACTCTGTGTATGAATTTATTATCATTCTCAGAGAATATTAATATAACCATTGCCGCTTCCTTGTCAACATTGGGCGCCTATTTGCATTGGTTGCGCTTTAAAGTGCCAATTACAGTTGCCGTTGGAGCCACTTCGCTCATTGTTTTTTTAGTTGCACTCAGTATCTCCATTTTTCCTGAAACAAAAGATTATTTACTGCCAATTTTATTGATTTTTGGCATCATTACCTTTGTATTGGCTATGTTTTGGGATTATGCCGATATTCATAGAGTTACCTACAAATCTGATGTTGCTTTTTGGTTGCATCTAGCATCTGCTCCCTTAATTATTCACCCTATTTTTGGAATGCTTGGCGTGCTAGACGGTAATGAAAGTGTTAGCACCTTAATTATTGTGATTGCCTTGTATGTCTTTATGAGTTTATTGTCCATCGCCGTTGATAGACGCGCCTTTATGGTTTCCTCTATGGCGTATGTACTGTATGCAATTTCAAATATCTTAAAGACCTATGGAGACATTGGCTATAATTTTGCTTTAACAGGTGTATTAATTGGTGCCACACTGCTACTTTTATCGGCTTTCTGGCATCAAGCCAGAAGTGCTTTGTTAAATTTATTGCCAGAATCAATCAGCAAATATTTAGCACGAGTGTCAGACTAAGAAGAGCAACTCACCTCTAAATTTTTTGCCCAATCTGGCGCTTCTTGCGTATAACCTTCAAGATCTTGGTGTTCAGAAAATGGGCTACTCAGTAAAGTAAATAGCGTGTCAATCTCACCATAATCCTTGTCATCTTCTGCTTTTCGAATGGCAACCTCTGCCAAATAATTACGCAAAATATACTTGGGATTTACGCTCTTTATCATCTCTATTCTATTCGGATTATCTTCCTGTGCAATGCGCTTGTCATACAACTTAATCCACGCATCAAAATCAGTGTCCTGCGTTAATTTATCTATATCAGACAACTGTCTTAATGAATTACTATAGTCTTTTTTATGTTGATACAGCACTTCAAAAAATTGACCGATTAGTACATTATCTTGCTCGTCCTTTTGAGTGAAACCGAACTTTTTTCGCATCAATGTTGAATAAGCCTTGACCAAATATGGCTGATAATTATCTAAAACGGTTTTGGCTTGCTTAACTTCTATCAAACTGCTCAAACTGTCCGCCAATCGAGATAAATTCCACAAACCGATCCCCGGCTGTTGATCAAAAGCATAGCGCCCTTCGTGATCGGAGTGATTGCAGATGAATTTAGGATTGTAGGTTTCCAAAAATCCAAAAGGTCCATAATCAATCGTCAAGCCAAGAATAGACATATTATCAGTATTCATTACTCCGTGTGCAAAGCCTTGGGCTTGCCAATGGGCAATCATTTTGGCAGTGCGCTCCACCACTTCATTGAAAAAATCAACATATTTTTGCACGCCTTGACACTGCGGATAATAATGCTCAATAACAAAATCAGCCAATTTTTTAACCTCGGTTTTTTGCCCAAGGGCAGCAAACCACTCAAAATGACCAAAACGAATATGACTGGATGCCGTGCGCATTACAATCGCCCCCGTTTCAATGTTTTCTCGATAAACCTCGGTCTCACTTCCCACCAAAGTTAATGCCTCAGTAGTGGCAATATTCAGCCCTTGCATAGCAATGGAACAAAGGTATTCACGAATAGAGGAGCGCAACACTGCCCGTCCATCTGCCCCTCTTGAATAAGGCGTTTTTCCCGCCCCTTTGAGTGAAAACTCGTGGCTGTGTATCTGCCCTTGTAAAGGGGGATTGTGTGGCACTTGCCCAATCAGACAACTGCGCCCATCACCCAACTGCCCTGCAAAATGTCCAAATTGATGCCCTGCATAAACACTGGCAATTGGCGACACCCCTTGAAAAAATTGCTCACCTGAGGCAATTTTAAGCAAAGTCTGGCTGTCCCAGTCTAAACCAAGCTTGCGATAAAGTGCTTGATTTTTATGAATTAAGAAAGTATTTTTTAACGGCTGGCATTCAATTTCTGAAAAGAAATTCTTACCCAGCGTGGCAAAATCCAAAGTGCTATTGTCCAAGTTTTGACCTGAGTAATTCATTCAACAGTTTAGGGTTTGCCTTGCCCTGCGTGGCTTTCATTGCTTGGCCTACAAAGAAGCCTAAGATTTTTTCATTGCCCGATTTAAATTGTGCCACTTGCGGTGCGTTATTTTCAATAATCTCATCCACAATCTGCTCAATGGCATTCGTGTCTGTCATTTGTTTAAGCCCTTTGGCATCAATAATCTCATCGGCGTTGCCCTCACCCTCCCACATGGCTTTAAACACATCTTTGGCAATTTTCCCTGAAATAGTGTCATCGCCAATACGCCCAATCAATAGCGATAAATCTTGTGCTGATACGGGAGATTTTTCGATTTCGATTTGGTTTTTATTGAGTAAAGCACTCAATTCACCCATCACCCAATTGGCACATAATTTGGCATTTGATTCATTACCTTTGAGCATAATTTCAAAATAATCTGCCAACGATTTCTGCGAAGTGAGTACATCTGCATCATACTCACTTAGCCCCAATTGCTTAATAAAACGCGCCTTTTTTTCAAGTGGCAATTCTGGCAATTGTGCTTTAATGGTTGCCAATAACGCATCTGAGATTTCAACAGGCAATAAATCTGGGTCTGGAAAATAGCGATAATCATTCGCCTCTTCTTTAGAACGCATAGAGCGGGTTTCGTGCTTTACCGAATCATACAAACGGGTTTCCTGCGCCACGCTACCCCCTTCTTCCAAAATATCTCGCTGTCTTTCCACCTCTAAATTAATGGCTTTTTCCAAAAATTTAAATGAATTGATGTTCTTAAGCTCCGCCCGAGTGCCCAATACCTCTTGCCCCAGCGGACGAATAGACACATTGGCATCACAACGAAACGAGCCCTGTGCCATATTACCATCACAAATATCAAGATACTGCACCAACGCATGAATTTTCTTGGCATACGCCACCGCCTCTTTGGCACTGCGCATATCAGGATCAGAAACAATTTCTAACAAGGGCGTTCCTGCACGATTTAAATCAATCGCCGTGTCATCATCAAACATATCATGCACCGATTTACCCGCATCCTCCTCCAAATGCGCCCGAGTAATACCAATGGTTTTTACCCCCTCATCCATCCCAATGTCTATTGCCCCCTCACCCACAATCGGTAAATCCAATTGTGAAATCTGATAACCCTTAGGCAAATCAGGGTAAAAATAATTTTTCCGATCAAACACATTGCGTTGATTGATATGCGCATCAACCGCCAAACCAAAGGTAATTGCCTTATTCACCACCTCAACATTCAATACCGGTAGCACCCCCGGCAGCCCCAAATCCACCGCACACGCCTGCGAGTTCGGCTGCGCCCCAAACTGAGTAGAGGCCGCCGAAAATATCTTAGATTTTGTATTTAATTGCGCATGAATCTCTAGCCCGATAACTGTTTCCCATTCCATATTGTATTCCTAATTAATGACCCATATATTTTCCTAAAAACTTCCCCACCAATGCATTTAAAAATATATTATTTTTTAATGCTTTTTGGTGAACCAATTTGTGTAATTTTGGACTAATACACACATTGACAACTCCCTTATAAGTTTTGTGCTTCCCTATTTAACTGCTTACAAGTGTCAATATAATGATTGACACTGTCTTGAGAATTTCTCTCCAAATTCTCCACCGTATCTACCTCAAATGTAGCCAAGTCATCAATCATCTCTAACTTGCCAAAAAAGCATTTATCCTTGTTAGAATGCTCAACACTTGTCGACATAGTTTTTATATTCAATGAGACCTTTGCATAAATTAGGGATGATTGACAAAACCCAATTTTTACCCACTTGGTGATTTCTTTAAACCTTGTCCTAACAGGGCCAAGGCCGGGTTTAAAGAAATCACCAAGTGGGTAAAAAGTGGGTTTATGATGATTACTCCTATTTATGCAAAGGTCTCTCAATAACATTACTCACAATAACTTCTTTAATTTTAGTTTAAATATTTATTCATCATTCATCAAATCCAAAAAATAAAAGAAAAGAAAAAAATAAAGGGAGTTCTAATGCACTACTGTACAATCAAATCAAGGATCAGGTTATTTACAAACAATGGTCGCTTACACAAATATCAGGCGCATTAAAAACGGCATTATCCAAAACAAAAAGACATACAGGTTGGCCATTTTTAACTGAGGATATTAATTAGTGTTGCACTTACAAGTTGAATCTAAGGCGCCCCTTATCCTTCCAGCCTTAGCCTCGCTAGGGCAAGATTTAAAGAAATCACCAATTGGGCAAAAATTGGCTTTTGCCAATTATCCCTATTTATGCAAAAGTCTCATATATAATATAGCCTTTGATAATAAGGAGAAGTACAATGAAGAAAAGTAAAATGAGAGATTTAAATAAAAGATTAGACGACAAAAAATATGACACTGAGATTAATATTTCAAAGATTAACTATGATGGTGATGGTTTTTGTGGTGTTACCTCTAAACATTACCCTAGGATTAATGATGTCAAACCTTCAGTAAAGACTAACTTTGTCCCTAATGATGATATTGAGATTAATGCAAAGACTAACTATGATGGTGATGGTTTTTGTGGTTTTACCTCTAAAAATTACCCTAAGATTAATGATGTCAAACCTTCAGTAAAGACTAACCTTATCCCTAATTATGACGCTAAGATTAATGATGTCAACCCTTTAGAAAAGACTGACTATGATGGTGGTATTTCGTCTATTGCTTGTTTTGCTGCGTCTCCTCTTATAGTTAACATTGACCTACTACTTGAGACTATACCAAAAGTTGATGCTAAACTAGAAGCTGAAAAGAACAATACTGCTATTGATATTGCTGGGAAAGTTGGTTTTGATTCAAATGATTCATTTAATGGCACTTTAACAGAATGTAGACCTGATGCTACTAGTGATTTGCCTAATATTGTTATGATTGATTTTGATGCACTTAATCGTACTTTAACAGAATGTAGACCTGACGCCAGTAATTTACCTAATATTGTTATGATTGATAATGCTGATACACCAATTACCGATTTCATCGTAATGTAGTTAATAACCGTTAACTGCTAATTTTTATACAACAAAACCCACTTAA
Organism: thiotrophic endosymbiont of Bathymodiolus puteoserpentis (Logatchev); assembly: GCF_900127505.1. Classification (NCBI taxonomy): domain Bacteria; kingdom Pseudomonadati; phylum Pseudomonadota; class Gammaproteobacteria; species thiotrophic endosymbiont of Bathymodiolus puteoserpentis (Logatchev). Next base: position 134,351 of record NZ_UEXF01000075.1, read on the forward strand.
TTGTGGGTTTTTTTTAATGTGAGACGAGACGAGACCTTTGCATAAATCAACCTTTAGATTCAAAATCCAAGTGCAACACTATTAACATTCTCAGTTAAAATTTATCTCATTATATTTTGAGGGGTTTTAATTTTAACCGTCCAACCTACCCATTTTTTTGACTTATGGGTAGTTGGGACAGTTAAAATACAATCTATTAAAAATACATCTAAGAGACAATGCTTGAATTTTTGCCAGTTAAACAAGAATTAGAAACTAAAGAGATTAAAAAAAATCCATTAGTGCTAATAGAGCGTTGGCAATTCTCAATGAAACAGCAAAAAGCGCACCTAATCGTTTTATTTTGATTAACGCCTTAACTTTTCAAGAGGCAAAAGGCAGTAGCGAGATTGAAAATATTGCACCACCCACGATGAACTTTACCAAGCAGGAACAGACTTAAAAAATGCCACCAAAGAGGCAAAAGAAGTTAAAGGCTATCAAAGTGCTTTGTTTGTTACAAGGGGTGGATTTAATTAATGACAGTATTTTAGAAAACAACGATGCAGGTTATACGCACCCAAACAAAACAAGCGCAAAACTAAAAAACGATAAAACAGGTGAAATAATTTACGAACCACCACAAGACCATCAAGAAATCGTTAAATTACTCACCAATCTTGAAACCCATATCAATGAAAAAAATGATTTAGATGGCCTTATTAATATGGCAATTATTCACTATCAGTTTGAGGCGATACACCCGTTTTATAATGGCAATGGTAGAACAAGGCAGGATAATCAATATTTTGTATTTAGTCACCCCTTAAAAACCCACCCCAACCAAACCAAAACCACCCATTTTCCCAACCATCTAAATCAACAAAACTGCTTTTTATCCAGCACCACAAAAAACCTTAGGTATTTTACAAAAAATAAGCCCAGTTTTTGCCAAAACAAAAAAATAGTGGCTATCACCAGCCATTTTCTCAAATTCCAAGCACAGGCAGCCATTAAAACATTAATCTCATCACCAACTTGCCCTTTGAGTAGGTTTCTAGAGAGTCTAAAATCTGATTTAAGATGTCCGATAATCGGCTCAATCGCTGCGCGTCTTTTACACAGTTTGCGCTTTTTGTCTTGTTGATAACGATTGTCTCGCTTAAGGGCTTTTTTAGGCAGGATGATGTTTGCACCGAGCACTACCTTTGCACCAACATAGCCTCGGTCGCATAC
>NZ_UEXF01000076.1:0-1273 GCF_900127505.1 thiotrophic endosymbiont of Bathymodiolus puteoserpentis (Logatchev)
TTTTTTAAACGACCAAGGTGATGAGTTGTTAGTTCAATCACTACAAGGTATTGTTGCACAGCACTTAATACATATTACTAATAAAAAAAAATTGTCTTTACGAGGCATTAGAAGTAGATCAAAAAGTGAAAAACATTTTAAATCAAGCGTTAGATCATAATTCACAGCTCACTTTAAATGCTTGTGATTTGAGACAAAAAAATCGCATGACACTGGTTGAAAAAAAACAAAAACTTATCATTGACGGCATTGATGAAAATTTGCTTAATTGTATTTCCTAAATCATACTGGGGCTAATGCAGGGGTCTCGTTTTAATTTTTAGTGGGTAGTTTTGCATGGTGAAATATGACATCTACAGATACCAAAAAACCCCGGTACAATTTATGCGCTTCATAAATTGTACCGGGGTTTTTAGGAGCTCTAAAGCTAGTCAATTACTATAGAATAGTTAAGTCTTGCACATCCATATCCACATAAACATCCATATGTACATAAGAATTTCCACAAAATTTAACAGGTGCTGGCTCGAAAAATTCAACAGGTGCTAGCTCGAGATCAGTTGTTAAAGTTGTTGGGACTTTTTCCAAAGTAGCATTCCCTAAAAATCCATTAGCATGTGGTTCGTCAATATACTGAGTTCCTTCTGTATATTGAACAATCAAGATATCATCAATATCATTGCTGATAAAAACATCAGTAAAGTTGATTCCTTTTCCAGTGTCTTTGCCAAAGTAAAAGTAATTACTACCATTGCCTTTATCACTTGTGCCGGTAACTTCATCTAGTTTATGTATAGTACCTGAATCTTCTTGAGTGTCAATAGCATCGTCAATAGCATCGACAACATCAACAATATCGTCAGTGATTTGAGCAGTGTCAGTAGCATCAGCATCGTCAGCGATTTGAGCAGTTTTATTGGCATTTTCAATGATACTTTTAGCAATTTGAGCAGCTTCATTAGCATCTTCAATAGCACTTTCGGCAATTTCAGCAGAAGCATCAGCTTTTACAATAGCACTTTTAGCAACTTGAGCAGTTTCATTGGCATTTTCAATAGCACTTTCGGCAATTTCAGCAGAAGCATCAGCTTTTACAATAGCGTCTTTGGCAATTTTGGCATAATAATCAGCCTTTGCAATAGCGTCAGCATCTCCGTCGCGTTTAGCAACTTGAGCAGTTTCATTGGCATTTGCAACAGCGACTTCGGCAGCTCGAGCGTCTTTATCGGCATTTTCAATAGCGGTTTCAGCGATTTCGGCATAATAATCACAA
>NZ_UEXF01000077.1:0-1501 GCF_900127505.1 thiotrophic endosymbiont of Bathymodiolus puteoserpentis (Logatchev)
TTTTGTTGTTCGTTTAAATCAAGATAGCAACGGCTTAAACGCTTTGATGTTGTTTAGCACCTGAGTAAGTAAGTCATAATATTGTGCTTGGCACTTAACAATCACTTGTCTGCCATGTTGAAGTACTTTAGCGGCGATAGCATAGAAGCGATTGCGCACATACTTGGCTCTTTTATTGGCAAATTCAAGGGGTAATATTTGACGCATTAGTGCAAACAAGTTGTAAGACAAACTACAAATATCAAAATACAAGGCATTGGCATTAAAATCACCACAAGGCATTTGTCTTGCACCAAAATCATTTTTCAATTCTTTGATACGGTTTTCACTGTCTTCACCTCGTTGGTTGTAAAAATGGATAACCTTGCTGTCACTCAAAGTTTCAAGATTGGTGGCGATAGAGCGATAAATATATTGTCCACTGGTGATTTGTTCAGGGGCTTGGGTGCTGTTATTGCTGTCTAATTCTAAGTCTAATTCTACCTGCCCAGTAACAGAGCTCCTTTGCACGACTAAATCAAAGACTTTGCCATTATTACCCATAAAATGGCGCATTCTAAAAGTGGCTTGCCCATCAATGGCTTTGCCTTTTTTATCAACCAAAGGTTGCCATTGGTTATCCTTATCTACAAAAATATCTTTAAGAGATTGACATATCTTTGCTCTGATACTAAATTCAATATCATGTTCAAAGCAATAATCAATAATACTGGCTTGATAGCCTGCTGCGTCTATTCTAAGTTTTTTGATGTTAGTGCCTTTAGGTAATGCGTCTTGAGAGATTTTGATAAAGTCAAGGTTGTCTTTTGCTGGTGATACATTACCCGCCCTAAAGTTAGTGGCAACAATCTGCCCTGTTTGGGCGATATGTCCTATTATTGGCATATAGCCCTTGTGTTTCTTATAAGTCCACTGAGCATCAGCTTTATTGGCAATGACTTCACTGGCATCAATATCAAGGGTGATGTTTTTGCAATGATTAAGCGTGGCTTTAAGCACAGTTTTATTGACCTTTTGTAAGGCTTTGATTCCTTGGTTGTCTTCACCTAAACGCCGAAGCCAAATGCCAATAGCCTGTGGGGTTGGCACGCTTTGATTGGTGATTAAGCGTAGCGCCTTGTCTTTGGCAATGTGGGTAGTATCATCTAAGCACTGACCACCTTCATGTTGACTTAATATCAAGGTATTGATAAAAGTGGAGGCTTTGAGTGCACAATTGCTACCAAGGGCTGGGAAGTGTTGATCAATGGTATTAGACAAACTCAATGTGTTAATGGTATGTGCAGTAGCAAGTAATCCAATGCGAGCGGTTAAAAGTTCGTTGGTAGAGGACAGTTTGTAGTTTAAAATTTTCATAAACGCAGTAAGGTTTGGTTGTGTATAAAAGGGATGTGGTTGTCTTTTGTGTTTTCACCCAATGGGTGAAGCGGTTTTTTGGTTGAAATCATTATACCAGTTGGGGTTTGTGTGTTTTTTTGATTTCTATTTTTGGATTAGGGTA
>NZ_UEXF01000078.1:0-2219 GCF_900127505.1 thiotrophic endosymbiont of Bathymodiolus puteoserpentis (Logatchev)
TAGCTACCTTCAAAGGCTTAGTTGAAAACAATCTAATGTATTCTTTTGAAAACGCAACCAACTATCAAAATACCGCAAGTAACGCTATAGGTGGTTTACATGATGATGGTGAAATCGGTGGCACAGGAGACAGTTGGAAACAATATGCAAAAAGTGGTGATATTGTTTTAGATCTTGCTGGTGGTTTAGGGGGTGTTGTTGGTGCTGGTCGTTTAGGGGCTGGTGAAGTTGCTGTTGGGGCGAATAAGGTTGTTGGAAGGGTTGGTAAAGCTAAAGCGCTTAAAACAGTTAATACTCAAAAACAATTTATAGACTTGTTTGAAAAAAATAAAGCCAACAATCAGATTACAATTGGCAACACAAAACTAACAGCATTGCCAAAAAGTGGTGGAGCTAAAGTTTTTAAAGGGGCTAGCGATAAACAAGTGATGACTTATTTTGAACAGTTGACGGGTGGTAAGTTGCCAAAACCTATTACTAAAAAATTCAAAGTTGGTAATAATAAATTTGAAGATGGTGTTATTTATAAAATAAAAACCGAAAAAGGTTCTTTTACTTTAAGAAATAAATCAGCTTCTAATTTGTCTGATGGTAGCAAGCCTAGATGGACGATTGATGTTATTTTTAAAGGTAACAGAAAGAAAGAGGCAAAATTTAAATGACATTAGAAACATTGGTAGAAGAAAATATTAAGTTGAGTTTAGAAGAATGTTTTGGTTATTGGATTGATGGATTATGGTATTCTGATATTAATTTATCAATTGAACAGCGAAAAGAAGTGTTTTTCCTAACCTTAAAAAAACTCCTAGATGATAACAAAGTGGTATTATTTGCTCCTTATAGTATGTTTAATGAAAACACCAGTCAATGGGACAAGACAGTTACTATCAGAAAATACGGCGATACAATTTGGGGATTGCCCAGCAAAGAAATCATCCAATACATGCGTGATGTTTTTCCAAAAGATGCTAAAGATGAAAACGATGATAAGGTATATGATTTTTGGTTTAGTGAAGACTGTCCTCAAATAGGCTGGGTAGACCAAAAAACTGGAGAAATAGTTGCTTCATAAAGCAGACTTGAATTCACATTATAAGTGCAACACTCAATTAGTCGGCTAAAGGGTATATTAACCACCCTTATGTAATGGTCCAATCAACTTAGACACATTTCAAGTCACTTTTTTCAGTTCAGCCATCTTCTAAACAGGTGAAAAAATGGGACATTTAGATTCAAAGTCCAAGCGTAACACTATTAATATTCTCAGTTTAAAAAAACAATCTATCTCAATGTATAGTTTTTAACAAACCACCCACCAAATCTCGCTAAAATAATCCCATGTTTAAAAACTTGCTAACGCTTTATTTTTCTTTTTATTTGGCACTTAGCCCAATTTTTGCCCAAGCAAATTCTACCCCTCAAATAGCAAATCAGTTCAACCATAAAGCCCCCACCCAAGACATCACCATCAATAGCGATGGAACAATAATCAATAGTAGCAATATAACCTCAGAACAAAACACCAACACCAACACCAACAGAGCAGGCCATTATGGCGAAGACAACAACATCTACCTAAACGATGCCAACCTTAACAACACCAAAGATTTAACAACCACCATAGGACACGAAACCAGCCATGCGTTAGACAACCAAGACCCAAGCATCAACACCAACCCACAAAACAACGCAAGTAAAACTGATAATGAAATCTATGCCGACAACTATGGAGATGACTTCGGGGATTATGTTGAGTTTGCCTCAGAAAATTATGGCAATGGCAACTTAACAAGCACCAACAATAGAAACCTAGGCAACACACCAGCAGAAACACAAAGAAACACAAAGCTTGTTGAGCGTAATAATCAGGATTATGCGAGGATTGATAAGAGTAAGGGAGAGGATTTTTGTACTGGCACTGATTGCTATGGTAAAGCCACTCAGAAAAGATTGGAAAAATCTACTACCAATCCAAATGTAGTTGTAACAATTACCAATAAAAAGAACACCAGTAGCGATTATAGTAATTATCAAGTCCGAGAGATGCAAGATAAAAATGGCAAAGTTATTGCTTACAGTGCCTACAATCCAAACACAGGTAAAAATATTGTAATGAAGCCTGAGGGGCTAGCTACCTTCAAAGGCTTAGTTGAAAACAATCTAATGTATTCTTTTGAAAACGCAACCAACTATCAAAATACCGCAAGTAACGCTATAGG
>NZ_UEXF01000078.1:2308-7013 GCF_900127505.1 thiotrophic endosymbiont of Bathymodiolus puteoserpentis (Logatchev)
TACCAATACCAATACCAATACCAATACCAATACCAATACCAACGATAATGACAACACCAACGACAACAGAGCAGGCCATTATGGCGAAGACAACAACATCTACCTAAATGATACCAACATTAACAACACCAAAGATTTAACAACCACCATAGGACACGAAACCAGCCATGCGTTAGACAACCAAGACCCAAGCATCAACACCAACCCACAAAACAACGCAAGTAAAACTGATAATGAAATCTATGCCGACAACTATGGAGATGACTTCGGGGATTATGTTGAGTTTGCCTCAGAAAATTATGGCAATGGCAACTTAGCAAGCACCAACAATAGAAACCTAGGCAACACACCAGCAGAAACACAAAGAAACACAAAGCTTGTTGAGCGTAATAATCAGGATTATGCGAGGATTGATAAGAGTAAGGGAGAGGATTTTTGTACTGGCACTGATTGCTATGGTAAAGCCACTCAGAAAAGATTGGAAAAATCTACTACCAATCCAAATGTAGTTGTAACAATTACCAATAAAAAGAACACCAGTAGCGATTATAGTAATTATCAAGTCCGAGAGATGCAAGATAAAAATGGCAAAGTTATTGCTTACAGTGCCTACAATCCAAACACAGGTAAAAATATTATCATGAAGCCTGAGGAGCTAGCTACCTTCAAAGGCTTAGTTGAAAACAATCTAATGTATTCTTTTGAAAACGCAACCAACTATCAAAATACCGCAAGTAACGCTATAGGCGGTTTACATGATGATGGTGAAATCGGTGGCACAGGAGACAGTTGGAAACAATATGCAAAAAGTGGTGATATTGTTTTAGATCTTGCTGGTGGTTTAGGGGGTGGTGTTGGTGGCGGTGCAGTTAAGAGTGGTATCAAAAACAGTGCTAAAACTGTCGCAAGAACAACAAAAGATAAAATCTTTAAGAAAGAAACCATTCAAGTGCCAAGTGGTAAGACTTATAATTTTTATGGACAGAAGATTGATTTGGATTTGGAATTACCAAAAAATAAAATTAATTCAGCTACAAAAAAACCTTATACGAACAGAGAATGGATGAGAAAAGGCAATAATCCTTATGTAAAAGGAAAAGATGGCAAGGTAGCTCCAACAGAACAGCACCATTCACAACAAAAAGGAAGTGGACCAATATTTGAAATTAAACAAACAACACATCAAAATCTAGTCAATAAAAAAGCACTTCATCCGCATGGAAAAAAGCAAAATCCTAACAGCCCAGTTAATAGAAAAGAATGGAATAAAGACAAGGCGGCGATTAATAAAGAAAGATTAAAAAGGTTGGAAAAATTAGAAAAGGGGGATAAATAATGTTGCCAAAATGTTTTGAAAAATGGATCATATTTAGACCCAAGACAAAAGAAGAAGAAGAAGAAGATTTAAAATATTATTTAGACTTAGGATATACAAAAGAAAAATATAATAGTACAATTAATACTAGAAGTGAAGCAATTAATATTCTTAACGAACTCGGTGTTAAAAATGATGCAGCTTTTTATGAGTTTTATAGTATGTATGCAGGTATTGATTCAAGTGAAAATGAAGAAGTAGATTTATTATATTCATTAGATGAAATCTACGAAGATTATAAACAACCATTTCATGCAGATAACTATCCAAACATTGCAGATAGATATTTGCGAATTTCATCAATAGAAGGAGAAGGTAGTTATTTTTACGATAAAAAAACAGATGCAGTTTATGATGTAGATTGGGGGGAGATGGATGATTTTATGGCAGGAAAACTAAAGCCAATTTTTACCTCTTTTTATGCTTTTTTAGAGTGGTATTACAGTGAGGAAGGTTAAGTGTAATGGTCCAATCAACTTAGACGGTTGTTGGTAAGGTTATAAAGAGCACCAATAAAGCTAAATCCCTTAAAACAGTTAATACCCCAAATCAAGTTAAAAGTTTATTTAATAAAACCAAGCCAAACAATCAGATTGAAATTGGCAATAAACAACTAACAGCACTACCTAAGAATGGTGGAGCAAAGGTTTTTAAAGGGGCTAGCGATAAACAAGTGATGACTTATTTTAAGCAGTTAACGGGTAATAAGTTGCCTAAAAAAGAAGTCTTTACTATAAAAAATAAAAAAACTGGCAAAATACATACTGGAATAATATATAAGAGCGTTGATAAAAATGGCAACAATTTTGCTTTAAGAAATCTATCTAGTTCCAAAGTTAATAACGGAACAACTGAAAGATGGACGATTGATGTGCCTAAGGAATTTTTAGGAATTAGAAAAGGAAAAGAGATTAAATTTAAATGAAGAATTTAGACAAATATATAAACGATAATTACAAATTATCATTAGACGAGGCTTTTGGCTATTGGATACATAATGGTATTTGGTACGGCGATGAAAGTTTAACTTTTGAAGAAACCAAAGAAGTGTTTTTCCTAACCCTAAAAAAGCTCCTAGATGATAACAAAGTGGTTCTTTGTCCTCCAATAACATTAAAAAATGCACCCGTTAGAAATCAATATAATAAAAAAGGAGTGTTAGAATGGGTTGTGGTTTGGGATATTCAAAATGAAGAAATCATCCAATACATGCGAGACGCCTTTCCAAAAAATGTTAGTGATGAAAACGATGGTAAAGTATATGATTTTTGGTTTAGTGAAGATTGCCCTCAAATAGGTTGGGTAGACCAAAAAACTGGAGAAATCGTTAGTTAATAACAACCAGATCAAATAGTTAAAATAGATAAATAATGAAATTAAGGAAATCTGTCTCAGTGTGTAGTTTTAACAAACCACCCCACCAAATCTCGCTAAAATAATCCTATGCTTAAAAAATTGCTAACGCTTTATTTTTCTTTTTACTTGGCACTTAGCCCAATTTTTGCCCAAGCAAATTCTGTCTCTCAAATAGCAAATCAGTTCAGCCATAAAGCCCTCACCCAAAACATCAACATCAATAGCGATAGAACAATAATCAATAGCGACAATATAACCTCAGAACAAAACACCCACATTAACGCTAACAATATCACCCATCAAAACAGTGTGATTAAAAGTGCCAATCTACACGCCACAGAGCAACTCAACATCAGCACCAAAAACCTAGCAGTATCCAGCGTACAGAACAAATACAAATCCAAAACCCGCTCTCAAGGTGCAAGCCTAGGCATAGGCATGGGCATGGGCACAGGCAGTAGTGGCATCAACTCAGCAGGCTTTCATCAAGCCAAAGCTGATAAAAACAGCAAAACAGTGCTACTCACTAGCATGACCGCCAAACAAGTTAACATCACCACCCAAGAGCACACCCAGCTTACAGGTAGTTTAATTGCTGCCACTGACACAGGCGACAAAGACGGTAACGACAATGGACAACTAAACCTCACCACCAATAGTCTAAGTGCCAGTAGTCTTAACACCACCATCAACAACAAATACAGCTCAATGGGATTTAACCTAGCATTGTCTAACAGCAAAACAGTTCAAAAGGATAAAAACGGTAATAGCAACAAAAATAATAAAAACAATAAAAACGGCAATACCAACAATACTAACAAAACCAACAAAACCCAAAATAGCACTAGTATCAATAATGCCAGTATTAATTACACCAACAACAAACACAACGCTAAAACCAAAGTCCTAGCCACCCTAGGCAACGGCAATATCCAAATAGCAGACATCAACCAAAGCAACTCCAAATCCAGCACCAAACTCCTCAACAGAGACATCAAAGACACAGAAGTTGACATCTACAACATAGCCTCTCATAAAGGCTTAAAAGGCGAGTTAGACACGCGTCTATTAACCAAAGCAGGTAGAGTAAAGATTGCCCAGGACATCAAAAAATCAGGCATGATAGCCTCTGCTATCAAGCAAATACTCAATACTGATAGAGCAGGACTCAAAGACTTCTTTAATGAAGCAAACAAACTCCACAAAACCGATGAAGCCATTAAAGCCAAAATAGCCAATAACCCAGCACTGGCCAAAGCCCTAACCGACCCTAACTTAACCCCAACACAAAAACAACAATTAGCAAAAGAACTGGTTGGTAGCGTCATGGCTGAACTGGGCTATAAAGCCCCAGAGGTTAAGATTGTCGCCAACACCAACGACAACACCAACACCAACACCAACAGAGCAGGCCATTATGGCGAAGACAACAACATCTACCTAATTGATGACAACATTAACAACACCAAAGATTTAACAACCACCATAGGACACGAAACCAGCCATGCGTTAGACAACCAAGACCCAAGCATCAACACCAACCCACAAAACAACGCAAGTAAAACAGATAATGAAATTTATGCCGACAACTATGGAGATGACTTCGGAGATTATGTTGAGTTTGCCTCAGAAAATTATGGCAATGGCAACTTAGCAAGCACCAACAATAGAAACCTAGGCAACACACCAGCAGAAACACAAAAAAACACAAAGCTTGTTGAGCGTAATAATCAGGATTATGCGAGGATTGATAAGAGTAAGGGAGAGGATTTTTGTACTGGCACTGATTGCTATGGTAAAGCCACTCAGAAAAGATTGGAAAAATCTACTACCAATCCAAATGTAGTTGTAACAATTACCAATAAAAAGAACACCAGTAGCGATTATAGTAATTATCAAGTCCGAGAGATGCAAGATAAAAATGGCAAAGTTATTGCTTACAGTGCCTACAATCCAAACACAGGTAAAAATATT
>NZ_UEXF01000078.1:9984-12261 GCF_900127505.1 thiotrophic endosymbiont of Bathymodiolus puteoserpentis (Logatchev)
TTTATCACCCCAAAACCTCTGACAACTTTTTAAAATTTCTTATATAGAACATCCTAAGAAGCCTTCTTCTTATTCTGGTTCAATTTTATACTTTCTTGGTACACATCCATTGGTTTTTTGTAATCTAATGTCTGATGGAATCTTCTGTTGTTGTAAAACTCAATATAGTCATCCACATCAGTGGTTAGTTCGTTTATGGTCTGGTATGCGTTCAAATAGATTCTTTCGACTTTGGCGCTTCGCCAGAAGCGCTCAATGCAGATATTATCGGTTGCTCTGCCTTTGCCATCCATTGATATAGTAATACCCAATTTTTTGAGTCTTTGAGTGTGCACTTCACTGGTGTACTGGCTACCCTGATCGGTATTAAATATCTCTGGATGTGGATACTTCTCTAAAGCTTCGTTAAGCACACTCATTACCAGCTGAGAATCCATGGTGTTGGATATCTTGTACGATAGCACAGCTTTGCTGTGCCAATCAATAATAGCAGTCATATAAACCATACCGCCTGCAATCTTGATGTAGGTGATGTCAGTGCTCCATACGTGATTAGCATGGCTGATATTCAATCCTCGCAACTTGTAACTATACTTCTTATGCGCTTTGATTGGTGTTATCGTGTTAATAGGTTTAACCGCTAGTACGGCTTGCAAGCCTAGTTCTTGACGGTAGCGTACTACCGTATTTAAGCTTACCTTGTAACCATCTTCCAGAAGCTGCTTATGCACCTTCTTCTCACCGTAGATGGGTATTTCTTCAAATACTTTGGTGATGTGATTTTTAATGGTTTGCTTGGTGTGATTAACGCGTGGCTTATAATATAAGCCACTGCGGTTAATGCCAAGTAGTTGACATTGTTGATTAATGGATAAAGAAGAGGATGAAGAATGGACTGTAGTCGGCTTGAGATCAATCAACTGCTTTAGTTTAGATGAGCCCAAGCTTTTTAGCTTTTTTGCTAACCACTCCTTCTCAACAGTTACCTTGCCCACTAGCGTGGTTAAATGTTCGTTTTGCTCTTGTGATTTAATAAGCTCTTCCTTGTATTCTTTAACTGCTTTAGATGGCTCCATAGCAATCTCAGCGTTAGCAAGGAAGATCTTCTTCCAGTTCACTAGGTTTTGTGGCAAGATGTTATGCTTGCTGGCAATCTGCGCCAAAGTGCTTTCATTTTGCAGCAGCTCAAGAACTAATTTAGTCTTGAATGCTGATGAATAGTTTGTTCGTTTTTTACTCATAATTTTTGGGACTAACTTACATTAATACCAACATCTTATAAGACAGTCTATTACCACTAAATCCAAACACAATTGAATCAATTCTATCCAGTGTCGATCGTTTAACATTGCCATCATTCAACCTAAAAACAAACTCATCAACATAACGCCCGATATGTTTATCTGAAAAATGATGAAATACACCATGATAACCGCGTTTTAATAACGCCCAAACACTCTCAATGCCATTAGTATGCACAATACCGTTAACATACTGCCCAGCAGAATGATTGACCATTAGCTGTTTATAGCCCTCTATGCCTTTATATATTGTTGCTTCATCAGTGCAAAGCGTGGCATTGGCATCAGCATGCTTATCAATCATAGTCTGAATATTGGCACTATTGACTTTATCCATTTTGGCAGCAACGAGCATGCCACCACGAGAGCGCATGCCAACCACAGGGGTTTTGGTTTTTGTGCTTCTGCCTTGTGTGCCTTAAGTTTTCTTATGTTGGTGTTTGTTTTTCTCTTTACCGCCTATATAGGTTTCATCCATTTCAATTATTCCAGAAAGAATAGCGTCGTTATTTTTGCAAGCCTTGCGTATTCTGTGCCCCATAAACCATGAGGATTTTTGGGTAATACCCAGTTCTTTTGCAAGTTGGTAACTGGATATACCCTTGCGAGCAGTCACAACTAAATACATACCATAAAGCCATTTTCTTAACGGTATTTTGCTGGCATGCATCACTGTGTTACTACGAATACTGAATTGGGTTTGACAACATTTGCAACGATATAATCCAGTGCGTGAAGGATGATGATAAACTTGTGCGGGTGTTTGATTAGCACACGATGGACATTTGGGTTTGTTGTTCCAAAGTTTTTGTTCAAAATATAGGCGAGCAGATTCTTCGGTTGGAAACCTTTCTAATAGTTCAAATGTGCTGATGGTGTTTGTGTATTGGGTCATTGTTGCTCCATGAGTGTTGTAAGTGTTGCCTATTTTATTGTATTTGTTGTGGTTTTGGTATTAATGTAAGTTATTCCCTAA
>NZ_UEXF01000078.1:13407-14856 GCF_900127505.1 thiotrophic endosymbiont of Bathymodiolus puteoserpentis (Logatchev)
CACACTGACCCTAATTATTTCAAAAATAGAAATTAAAAAAAACACAAAGCCCAGTTGGTATAATGGTTTCAACCAAAAAACCGCTTTACCCGTTGGGTGAAAACACAAAAGACAATCACACCCCCTCGTATTCATAATCCACTTTATAACTATAATCAACATCATTAATTTTACCGGTGGTGCTTGGCTGGTTAAAATAAAGGGTAGCGTTCCCTTTTATTCGATTGTTGTCTGAAATTGTTGGGTTTTATAATATTTAATCCTGGGATAAATAAAATACCAATTAAAAAAAGGGTAGCGTCCCCAATATCTTTTATCCTTACATTTCTCTAAATATTTCTTCAGCATCTTTATTTTCATTAAATACTGCTGTATAACGATTAATAATTGTTTTAATTAACAATATTAAACTTTTAAGGTATTTTCCTTGTTGGCGATATATGCCTGCTGTTCTAATTGGGGCTGTTAAATTACCATGTTTAAATGCCTTTTGATAATAATCTAAAGCCTTATTTAAATCTTTTGTTACATAAAAACCATTTCTATAGAGATTTCCAAGAGCAGTTAATGCAACATGATCATTTATAGTAGATAAAATCTGATATATTTTATAAGCATTTTTATACTCCTTATCTAGCATATACAAAATTGCTAAATTTATTCCAATATCTATCACATAAAAATTATCAAATACTTTTTTATGCCAATAAATGGCTTTTTTTCTATTATATTTAAATCCACTATAATTGTCTTCGCTTACATAGACACTAGCAATAAATGCTGAGGGGTACCATATATTTCTTTTATCAATTTCTGGAATTAGATCAATAAGTTTTTGACATTTTTTTGTTTCCATACATTCATAAAACGCTTCATAGACCATCTTATATCCATCTTCATTATAAGTTAAATCATGAAATTCACTGATAGATATTAATGGTTTATTTTCCATGAGTGATGTGATTTCGAAACATATTTTGATTTTCAATTAACTTTCTTGTGGCTCTCTTTTGTAATCGTTTGGTGATGACGATATCTTCAAAAATACTAGATGCGGCTTGACCAATTTTTGAAGTTGGAGGGAACCCACAAAGCATCGCTACAACACACAAATTTTTTGTAATTTTTGGATGTTTAGCCATAAACCTGAGAAGTTTTACACTTACATATGCTGATGCACCCGGTACAGGAATCAAAATTAGTGTAGTATCGAACAAAAGTTCTTGTTCTTCTGCCGACATAGGTCTAACATCACCATAATCATTTCCATGACAGCGACCCATACACTCATATTGTTGTTTCTGACCATGCATCCACTCATTAAACAAATACCTAAACGCCCCCGTCTGTGCCCCGTTTGCGAATTTACCGCCGCCAATCATCGAGATGGTGCCACCAATAACTGCCTCTATAGCAGTATTGCCAATCATTTCATTAGCCTTACTTGAT
>NZ_UEXF01000079.1:0-8883 GCF_900127505.1 thiotrophic endosymbiont of Bathymodiolus puteoserpentis (Logatchev)
CTGCCTAAACAAAGGAGGCTTAAGCACACCTGAAAAACCCAAACGATCCAAAATATCGAATAATTTGTGCTGATCTTATCAAATTGGGTGTATTGTCTGTATTTTTATGGATGCAAGACTTGAATGGGGTGGATTTTTAGGATTTTGATTGGTATTTTTTAGATTGGGTGGTTTTATCTTTGGATTTGGGTATTATGAGGAATGCAAAGCTCTTGTAAAATCTGTAAAATTCATCTAACCGATATTTTTAACACTATTCCTAAAAACAATGCAATCAACAAAAGAGCAAGCAACCGAACAAGATTTAATTAAAAGATTACAAAGAGACCTTTGCATAAATAGGAATGACTGACAAAATCCAATTTTTGCCCAATTGACGATTTCTTTAAACCTTGTCCTGGCTGTGTTAAGGCTGGGTTTAAAATCGCTAAGTGGGTGAAAAGTGGGTTTTTGATGATTATTCCTATTTATGCAAAGGTCTTAATACAATACAAACATTAAAGATCAAGAAACCTTAGACGCTAATTTCCGTCAAATTTTCAACAGTGTTGAAAATTAGTGGGCGAGGTTATTTTGAATAAAAAATATTAAAATGAATAGAAGAAGAAAATTAAAACCAAAGACTTACGAATTAGAGATTGAAACCTTATCACATGAAGGGCGAGGTATTGCACATTTAGAGGAAAAAGTGATTTTTTGTGAGTGGGGCGTTGCTGGGAGAGAAAGTAGTGGCTGAGCGTGTTTTTTCTCGTGCTAAATTTGAAGAGGCGGAGGTGTTGAAGGTGTTAGAACCTTTGTGGGGGCAGGCGTGGGGTTATCGGTGTAAGACACGATTGGGGGTGTGTTGGGTAGCGAAAAAAAATAAGGTTTTAGTGAGTTTTCGGAAGAAAAAATCGGGTTGGGTAGCTAAATATGGGCAGGTGTAAGGTGTTGCATACTTCCATTGGCGAGCATTTTCGAGCTTTGAGACAGTGTGTTGAGTGGCTTTCTATTAAATCTCAGGTGGCACTTAATCAGAGCAATAAAGCGATTGATTTGTTTTATGGTTTAGGTAATTTCACCTTGCCAATGGCTAAATATGCCAAGTATGTTATTGGCGTGAAAGGGGATTCAGGGTTGATTGAACGATCCAATGATAATACCCAGAAGAACGCCATTAATAATGTGGATTTTTATAGGGCAGATTTATTTAAAGAAGTGGCGGGTTTTGAGTGGTTTCGAGGTAAGCACTATAATAAGGCACTGATTGACCCTGATCGTTCGGGTGCCATTGAAATCGTTGAATTATTGCCAAAATTAGGGGTTGAGTGTTTGGTTTATGTGTCGTGTAATTCTGCCGCCTTGGCGAGGAATACGGCTAAATTAATTACACCTGGGTATCAATTGGAAACCGCAGGGGTGATGGATATGTTTCCACAAACTGCCCATGTTGAGTCCATTGAATTATTTGTTAAATGTTAAATTTGGCTCAAATTAAGCAGGCTATTGGCAACAATGGTGCTTTTAATAGGGGGGTTCAATATTATCGTCATAATGCGCTTAAAAGTTTGGAAATTGAGCATAAAGATTCGGGCTCTATTGTCTTAAATTCTCAGGTATATGGCAATCATTTGTATACTCAAACGATCAGCATTCATCGTAATAGACACACTATTATTGCAGGGAAATGTGATTGCCCAGTGGGTTATAACTGCAAGCATGTTGTGGCAGCGATCATCGCTTTTATCAATACGGAAAAACCAGACAAGGCTTTTCAAGAGGAAAATTTGCAATCGAAATTTAAAGTGTGGGCGGATGATTTTCAACAATTAGGGCAACAAAACCAGCAAGTGCAAACAAGCAATGAATATATGATTTATCGTTTGTTCACTGATGACAGTTATTATGGCGACGATATTGAGTTTATGCGGGTCAAGCAACTTAAAAATAAACAACGGCGTTTTCATAAGATGGATGTTGATAAATTTTTATATGCGGGCACTCATCAGCACATAATTAGTAAAGTTGACCAAGAGATTATCGTAATGTGTCGGGGTATTTTCCCGCAATATGCTTATTATAGAAAAACCATTGCTGGCAAATTGGGTTATCGTGTTTTACTTGAGATGATCAAAACCAATCGTTGCTTTTATCAAGACAACGAACAGCCGTTGCAATTGAGAAAGAGTCAAATCACATTAGAATTAAATTGGAAAAAAAGAGGAAATTATTATCAAATAACCACGAATTTAGCACCAGATGCACGGGTTATTGCCTCCGATCCCGTTGTGGTTATTGACAATAATCAGGCAACTATTTTGCAGGGCATTGACTACGATTATTTGGACAAAATACGCAATGCGCCTGCGGTTTATAAAGCACAAATACATGCAATGTATCAATTATTTAAGCGTGATTTGAGTGGTATTAATATTGTTATTCCAGAGGACTTTGAGTGTCGGAAAATTCATACAATTGCCACGCCAAAAATCAAGTTAAGTAATCAAGATCAGCCTAGGGTCACGCTGAGTTTTATCTATGATGAGGTAGCATTAAATTATGCACCACAAGAATCAGTCAGTGTTATTTTAGAGGGTGGTATGCAATATCACATTCAGCGTGATTTGACGCTTGAGAATCAGATTAAACAGCAGTTTGAAGCCTTGGGTTTTATGAGTGATGTTCTAAAGCAGCAACTATATTTTTATTATGACAATGAAAACAAGCAACAATATTTAGATTTTTGGTATCAGTTTAAACAAAATTTGACCACCTTAAAGCAACAAGGTTTTGCGATTGAAATTGATCCAAGTTGGACGCTAGATTTTGCCAATAATGTTCAAGTGGCAGTAGAAAGTGAGGCAGAAAATAACTGGTTTTCCCTGTCATTTAATTTAGAATTTGATGGGGTAAAACTCCCGTTAGCCCCTTTACTAAGTTCGTTTATAACGGAATTTGAT
This sequence comes from thiotrophic endosymbiont of Bathymodiolus puteoserpentis (Logatchev), assembly GCF_900127505.1. Classification (NCBI taxonomy): domain Bacteria; kingdom Pseudomonadati; phylum Pseudomonadota; class Gammaproteobacteria; species thiotrophic endosymbiont of Bathymodiolus puteoserpentis (Logatchev). Next base: position 2,940 of record NZ_UEXF01000079.1, read on the forward strand.
CAGAATGAAGCCAGAGAATATGTTAATTTAGAAGTGCGTTCTGATTATTTTGTGCGTATTAAAACGGAGCAAATTAAACCCATTTTGAAGGTGGTATTGCAATTGCATGATGGGCAATCTCAAGACATAAAAGTGGGGGCATATGAAGCACACATATTGGGAAATATTGATGAGAATATTCTGTGGCATGGATCAAAAGAGGTGTTAAATCTGGCAGAAAAGTTACGCAATTTTGATCAAACTGCTCCTGTGAAGGTGCCTAAAAACCTACGCAACACACTCAGAGATTATCAGAAAACAGGGCTTAATTGGTTGAATTTTTTATTTGAGTTTGGATTTTCTGGCATTTTGGCAGATGATATGGGATTGGGAAAAACTTTGCAAACCTTAACCCATTTGTCATGTTTAAAAACGCAAAAAAAATTAAAAAATCCGGTGTTAGTCGTGGTGCCAACTTCATTGATTGCTAATTGGAAAAATGAGGTGAAAAGATTTACACCGAATTTAAAAATATGTTCATTGTATGGTGGAGCAGAACGCTTTAAAGCCTTTGAAAAAACAGCAGATGCCGATATTTTATTAACTTCTTATGCGTTGATTTATCGGGATATTGATAGATTTACTAAATATCATTTTAGTTATATTATTTTAGATGAAGCGCAAAAAATTAAAAACCCAAGAACCAAAATGTTTGCTGCCATTAAATCCCTTAAAAGTGATTGTCGCTTAGCATTGAGTGGCACTCCAATTGAAAATCATTTGGGTGAATTGTGGTCAATTTTTTCTTTTTTAATGCCTGGATTTTTGCACAGTCAAACTGTTTTTAAAAAGCAATATCAAACCCCCATTGAAAAACACTGGGACGAGGACAAGCAGAAAATGCTCAATCAGCGTGTGCGTCCTTTTATGCTGAGACGCACCAAAGCTGAAGTTTTACCAGAATTGCCCGCAAAATCTGAGATTATTAAATACACTCAATTTGATAAAAAACAAGCCACTTTATACGAAAGCATTCGTATTACCATGGAGAAAAAAGTGCGAGAAGCAATCGCACAAAAAGGTTTGGCAAAATCGCATATTATGTTGCTTGATGCCTTGTTAAAACTAAGGCAAGTTTGTTGCGATCCGCAATTGGTCAAAATAGAGGCGGCAAAAAAAGTAAAAGACTCCGCTAAATTACATTTGTTTTTGGATTTATTAGAAGAGTTATTGGCTGAAAATAGAAAAATATTGGTTTTTTCTCAATTCACCTCAATGCTGAAGATTTTGCAGAATCAATTAGAGCAGAAAAATATCAGTTACACCCAATTAACCGGTGCCACTAAAAAACGCGAAGAAGTGATAGAAAAATTCACTTCTGGTGAAGTCAATGTATTTTTAATTAGCCTTAAAGCTGGCGGCGTTGGACTTAATCTCACCGAAGCAGATACTGTTATTCACTATGACCCATGGTGGAACCCCGCGGTTGAAAATCAAGCAACCGACAGAGCACATCGTATCGGACAAACCAAAGCGGTATTTGTGTATAAACTCATTATTGAAAATAGCATTGAAGAAAGGATTTTAGAATTACAAAAAAAGAAACTGCAATTACAACAAGGTATTTATAAAGGCGGAAAAACTGACAAAGTTTTAGGTAAAGAATTACTGAAATTGCTGAAGGCATAAAATTGTTTTTTTGTTTTGACGAGGTCGGTTTATTTTTGCAAAGGTTGGGTGTAAATTGCGCTAAGTCCCGCCAAAGTCTCGTTCTGAAATTGTTGGGGTTTTATAGTTAAAAATAAGTTAAAAACACCTGAAAATGATAAGAGAGGAAATAAAAAAGGTGTTGAATGGATTTAAAAACACTTAATAAATTTGGATTTTTGGAGATAGCCTTAAGCAAAAAACATTTAAAAAAAATTAATTTTTTAAAAAATCCTGCCATCCCTTTTGTGGCAAAACATTTAACGATTTTATCGTATTTTCGATAAAAAAATTGCTTGCAAAAAAAGCCAAAACACACTATATTTAGTTGTAATTAAATTTAAAAACACTATATCTAGTGTTTTATCAAAAAAGAGAGAAATGAAAAAAGACATCCAAGTTACCAAGCGAAATGGCAAAAAAGAAGCGATTGATATGGAAAAAATCCATCGTGTTGTTAATTGGGCTGCCCAAGGATTGAATGGGGTCAGTGTTTCTCAAGTTGAGATTAATGCAACTTTGGCATTTTTTGATGGCATTAAGACCGAGGATATCCATGAAACTATCATTAAATCAGCCGCTGACCTGATTTCTACACAGACGCCTGATTATCAATATTTAGCAGCGCGTTTAGCCATCTTTCATTTGCGCAAAAAATCGTTTAAATCTTTTACGCCACCGCCCTTGTTTGAGCATGTGAGTAAATTGACAGCGTTAGGTATTTATGACAAAGATATCTTAAACAAATACACCCAACAGGAAATTGAAGAACTTGATGCTCATACTGATCATGAACGAGATATGAAATTCTCTTATGCAGCAGTCAAGCAGCTTGAGGGTAAATATTTGGTACAAAACCGCACCACTGGTGCAATTCACGAATCGCCACAGCAGTTGTATATGTTGGTTGGCATGTGTTTATTCCAAGAATACGATCCCAAAGTACGACTAGATATTGTTAAGCGTTTTTATGATGCGGTTTCTAATTTTAAAATATCTTTGCCAACACCCATTATGGCGGGCGTTCGCACGCCAACCCGTCAATTCTCTTCTTGTGTATTGATTGAGACAGATGATGATCTAGATTCAATCAGTGCAGCAGCAGGGGCAATTGTTAAGTATGTTTCTCAGCGTGCTGGTATTGGTATCAATGCTGGTAAGATTCGTGCATTGGGTAGCCCTATTCGTGGTGGTGAGGCAATGCACACGGGTTGTATTCCTTTTTACAAGCATTTTCATACAGCCGTTAAGTCTTGCTCTCAAGGGGGGGTGCGTGGTGGTGCAGCCACCCTATTCTATCCATTTTGGCATCTTGAAGTCAGAGAGTTACTGGTGCTTAAGAATAACACTGGCACCGAAGAAAACCGAGTGCGTCATTTGGATTATGGTGTGCAATTCAACGGCTTAATGTATCAACGCTTTATTGAAGATGGGGATATTACTTTGTTCTCACCGCATGAAGTACCCGGCTTATATGAAGCATTCTTTGCAGACCAAGATGAGTTTAAACGCCTATATGAACGCTACGAGAAAGACAGCTCTATTTGCAAGAAAACGCTCAAAGCGCGTGAACTGTTTGCATCTTTTATGCAAGAGCGCGCAAATACAGGGCGCATCTATGTACAAAATGTTGACCATTGTAATACTCACGGTGCTTTTGATCCAAGTCTTGCACCTATTCGTCAATCTAACCTCTGTATGGAGATTACCTTACCTACCAAACCGCTTTATTCTGTTCAGGACCCTGAAGGTGAAGTGGCACTTTGCACACTCTCAGCGGTAAATTTAGGCGCCTTAGAATCAATTGATGAGCTTGAAGAAATTACTGAGATTATTGTTAGAGCGCTAGATTCTTTATTAGATTATCAGGACTATCCTATTAAAGCAGCAAAAATCGCCAGTATGAACCGTCGTACACTCGGTATTGGCGTGACTAATTTGGCTTATTATTTGGCCAAGAATGGTGCCAAATACTCTGATGGCTCGGGTAATGACTTGGTTCACCATGCTTTTGAAGCCTTGCAATACTATTCACTTAAAGCCTCTAACAAACTTGCCAAAGAAAAAGGCAGGTGTCCATTATTTAATGAAACACAATACGCAAAAGGCATATTGCCAATTGATACCTTTAAAAAAGATATTAATGATTTTTGTCATAGCGCATTGACCATGGATTGGGATGGGCTGCGAGAAGACATCAAAAAAGACGGCTTGAGAAACTCCACTCTAACCGCATTAATGCCCTGTGAAAGCTCCTCACAAATCTCAAACTCTACCAATGGCATTGAACCACCGCGCGCCTTTGTCACCACTAAGCAATCAAAAGACGGCCTGTTAAAGCAAGTGGTGCCAGAGTATGAAAGATTAAAAAATCAATACGAATTACTCTGGAACATTAAAGACAATGAGGGTTATTTGCAGTTATGCGCCATTATGCAAAAGTTTGTTGACCAAGCCATTTCAGCCAACACACATTATGACCCTGCACTGTTTGAAGGCAATAAGGTACCGATGAAGTTGTTCTTAATGGACTTATTAAAAACTTATAAATACGGCGTTAAAACACTTTATTATCATACAACACGCGATGGTAGCGGCGAAGAAGGCATGCTTGAAAAAGAAGACGATAACGCCTGTGCAGATGGCGTGTGCAAATTGTGAGAATACGATATGTCTAAAAACAATACTACCGTTGCCATTGTTTATGATTTTGATGGCACACTTGCCAAGGGCAATATTCAAGAAAACTCTTTTATTCCTAATTTAGGCGTACAAAAAGAAGCGTTTTGGAATGAAGTAAAACAAATAACGCAAGATGACGAAATGGATGAGATTTTGGCGTATATGTATTTGTTGATTAAAAAAGCCAAAGAGAAAAAGGTGAGTTGTAAAAAAGAGGAAATTAAAACACATGGGGGGAGCGTTCAATATTTTTCAGGCGTTGAAGATTATTTTGCTAGAATTAACAAACACGCCAAAGACAAAGAGATTAGCCTAAAACACTATATTATCTCCTCAGGCACCAAAGAGATGATTGAGGGCACCTCTATTGCCAAAGAATTTAAAAGTATTTTTGCCTCATCATTCAAATATGATCACGAAGGTGTGCCTGAATGGCCAGCCTTAGCCATTAATTACACCACCAAAACCCAATACCTGTTTCGCATCAACAAAGGCATTGAAAACGCCTGGGATAATACCAATATTAATAAATTTACACCTTTAGCAGATCGCTCTATTCCGTTCGAAAATATGATTTATATCGGCGACGGTGAAACCGATGTTCCTGCCATGAAAATGTTGAATTATCAGGGAGGCACCTCTATCGGCGTATACCCTCCTAATACCAAAGGGGCAAAGAAAAAAGCACAAAAATTGCTAGAAAACGACCGAGCAAACTATATTGCTAAAGCGGATTATTCTGAAAATTCAGAAATAGATAAAATCGTTAAAGGGATCCTTGATCAGATCTCGTCTAAGGCAAGCATTCAACAATACACAAAATAAGACTATGCACTTCAATCAAAAACTAGAGTAACTACTATAAACACTGGATAAATTAACAGACAATCAAGATATTTTACTTAAGCAAAATGTCAAGCATCATGCGGCGCAGTTTGATGCCGATCTGATTACCTTATTATTGAATGACAAAGACAGCAAAGCCCATTTTTTTGATGAGATAGACAAAGCCACGATTTTTAACTACCGTAAGTTTATTGATTATATTAATGGAGACCTTTTCATAACTCAACCAAAAAACCACCAATCTGATAAAATAACACCCATCTAAAACAACCATAAAACACCCAAAATGTCTTGGAAAAACACCCAACAAAATTCATTTGCAGATTCTCTTGTTATTGAACATAAATCTCTATCAGAACTAGACGATGTGCATAACATCATTAACTGGGGCGAGATAGAACAAACACTATCAAATCTTTATACCTCCAAAACAGGTGCAAGCGCCTATCCACCCATAATGATGTTTAAAATCCTAATTCTTCAGGCTTGGTATGCGCTTAGCGATGAAGCCTTAGAAAAACAAATTGCTAGAGATTTAATGTTCAGACGCTTCATTGATTTAAGTTTAAGCGAAGCAGTGCCAGACCATTCCACCATTTGGCGTTTTAGACAATTACTCAATACTGAAAATTTGCTAGAAGCACTACTAGAACAAATCAATCATCATTTAGAACAAAACAGTATTATTGTTTCTCTAGGTTCAATCAACATTATTGATGCCACCGTCATT
>NZ_UEXF01000079.1:9946-10200 GCF_900127505.1 thiotrophic endosymbiont of Bathymodiolus puteoserpentis (Logatchev)
AAAACACCCATAAAACACCCAAAATATCTTAGAAAAACACCCAACAAAATTCATTTGCAGATTCTCTTGTTATTGAACATAAATCTCTATCAGAACTAAACGATGTGCATAACATCATTAACTGGGGCGAGATAGAACAAACACTATCAAATCTTTATACTCCCAAATCCAAAAATAGAACCACCCAACCCAAAAAATACCAATCAAAATCCTAAAAAACCACCCCATTCAAGTCTTGCATCCATAAAAATACA
>NZ_UEXF01000079.1:10207-22708 GCF_900127505.1 thiotrophic endosymbiont of Bathymodiolus puteoserpentis (Logatchev)
TGCAAGCGCCTATCCACCCATAATGATGTTTAAAATCCTAATTCTTCAGGCTTGGTATGCGCTTAGCGATGAAGCCTTAGAAAAACAAATTGCTAGAGATTTAATGTTCAGACGCTTCATTGATTTAAGTTTAAGCGAAGCAGTGCCAGACCATTCCACCATTTGGCGTTTTAGACAATTACTCAATACTGAAAATTTGCTAGAAGCACTACTAGAACAAATCAATCATCATTTAGAACAAAACAGTATTATTGTTTCTCTAGGTTCAATCAACATTATTGATGTCAGCGTCATTGAAGCTAAGCAATCACGCAAACGCAAGGGTAGGAATGGCAATAACACTCAAGATCCTGAAGCCGACTATAATGTCAAAATAGCCACTGATGGTAAACGAAAAACCACCTACGGCTATAAAATGCACGCCAATACTGATGAAGATGGTTTTGTTAAAAAGATGACTTACACCCCTGGCAATGTTCACGACTCAAAGGAGTTTGACAAATTGCTTGGTATCAACAAGCACAAGAATAAGAATAAGATAAAAACCTGTGGTGAAGTTTATGCCGATAGTGCTTATGCTAACAAGAAAAACGATGAAAAACTTGGTAAACAAAATAACAAAGTTCTACACAGGGCTTACAGAAATACACCACTTACAGACAGACAAAAACAAGAGAATAAACAACGATCATCCATTCGCTATATTGTTGAACGCACTTTTGGCTTACTCAAACAACATCATGGATTAGCCAAGGCAAGATACCTTGGATTAGAAAGAAACAAAACTAGAGCGCAACTTATTGCCATGAGTCACAATCTTAAAACTGGGATGAATATTTTTAAACAAATGCGAAGTCTAGGGGATTGTTACGCCCAATGAGTGGGAGAGGACTAAAAATAGGGAAATAAAGCAATAAACAGCTGGGAAAATAAGGTTTTTTTTGGACTTTATGAAAAAATACAGGTAGTTTTGAAAATATTTTTGAAAAAATCTAAAAATTGAAATTAGGGTGGAGAATTATGAGTTATGCAAAAGTCTCTTTTAAAGAAAAAACCTTGTTAATCCCCCAAGACAATGAAAAACAAATACAAGAAATAACGCATGATTGGTTTGCGTTTGAGAAGTTTTACGGCACCAGCGAAGAAAAGAAGTTAATCGATCTTATTCATACAATTATTGATGATATAAACAATGACTATGAGAATGTGTATCTAATTAGAAATGAGCGGCATTTTGCCTTGTATGATTTTGCGCAAGGTAGAAGGTTTGAACCTGATTTTGTGTTGCTTAGTCAAAACAAAAATAGCCAATGCCATTATCAATTTTTCATAGAGCCTAAGGGCAAGCACTTGCAACAAATAGATAAATGGAAAGAGGATTTTTTACTGGAAATTGAACGAAATCATCAAGCGTTGATAGGGGTAAATAGTGCAACGACTTATAGCAACGATGAATACAAGATTATTGGTTTAGAATTTTATAATCATGACAATGAAAACCATTTTAAATCAAGCCTGACAACACAATTAGGAGCAAACAATGTCATATAGCATTTTTACCAAAAAAATTAGCGACACCTTAGCCGAACCCATGTTTTTCGGTAATTCCGTTAATGTGGCGCGTTTTGATAAACAAAAATTTGAAATATTTGAAAAACTAACAGAGAAACAACTTTCTTTCTTTTGGCGACCTGAAGAAATTGATGTAACTAAGGACAAGATAGATTTCAACAAATTATTACCCAATGAGAAGCATATTTTTATTTCTAATTTGCAATATCAGATCTTGCTCGATTCTGTACAAGGTAGAAGTCCTAGTATTGCCTTTTTGCCAATTGTTTCTCTGCCAGAAGTAGAAAACTGGATTGAGACTTGGTCGTTTTCTGAAACCATTCACTCACGCTCTTATACCCATATTATTCGTGCGATTGTAAATGAGCCAGGTGTGGTGTTTGATGACATTATGAAAACCGATGAAATTATTAAGCGCGCTGAAAGTGTTTCTGAGAAATACGATGAATTAATTAAATACACACAAGCTTATCTGCTTCACGGAGAAGGGGGCTTAACGGTAGATAATAATGCAGGAGTGGATTTATACCGCTTGAAAAAGAAGCTTTACCTAACTTTGGTATCGGTAAATATTCTCGAGGCCGTTCGTTTTTATGTCTCATTTGCTTGCTCATTTGCCTTTGCTGAGCGCAAACTCATGGAGGGCAATGCCAAGATTATCAAGATGATTGCCCGCGATGAGGCGTTGCATCTAGTTGGGACACAACATATGCTTAATCTGATGGGCAGTGGCAAAGATGACCCTGATATGCAAAAAATCGCTCAAGAAAGCAAAGATGAAGTGATTGATATGTTTAAAGAAGCTTGCGAACAAGAAAAAGAATGGGCAGAATACTTGTTCCGTGATGGCTCTATGATTGGACTTAATGCTGAGATTCTTAAACAGTATTTAGAATATATTACCAACATTCGTATGAATGCCATAGGGCTTAAGCCAATATTTGAAGACCGTGTTAACCCACTCCCTTGGATTAATCATTGGTTAGACTCTGATAGCGTTCAAGTTGCACCACAAGAAACAGAAATCACCGCTTATTTAGTGAGTGCGATTGACAATAATATGGCTGTTGATGACGCTGATTTTGGTGATTTTAAACTTTAAGAAAGAAGCCTTTAAATGTTTAAAATCGATGTTGACAATATCAATGGCAAAACTGAGTCGCTGTATGTGTTTGGCAAACAGTCCATTCTTACTGAGTTAGAAGACAATCAAATAATACTTAATCACTCTTGCCGACAAGGGCATTGTGGCCTATGCATACTGCAACTACTCTCGGGTGATGTCATACATCAAGACTGCTTGGTGCCACTTTCACAAGGAGAAATTTTAGCTTGTCAGGCTAGACCACTTAGCGATATTAAAATTGGCATACGAAATTTTTAGTCTAATAAATACGCCAAAACCTCATCTGAATTTCCTTTGAATGCCACTCTGTTCATTTTTTTCTTGATTTGATAATCATACATCGGGTCATAATAATTCACCAATAATTCTTCTACCACTGGGTAAAAATCCTTATAGTCGCCCTGCTCTTTGTATTTTAATAGCGCATTATTCAGCGATTTTAATAAAACTTTATAACGCTCTAAGCCTAAGCGCTTTTGAATTTTTTCCAAACTTCTTAGCCAATACTGAGCAAAGTTATCAAAACCCTTAATGCTGTCTTGCATAATAAAATCGTTGTGCATATTAATAACATAGGCATCCATGGTGATTTTAAGGCGCTGCTCAATATTGACTTCTAATAAGATAAGTTCGGCTTGTTTGGTTTTGGCTTGTACACAATCTGGGATATGCACGGTACCTATATTTGAGCCTTCGTCTTCAAACAACAAGGTTGTTTTGTGTTGTTTTTTAATCAATTCAACCGCCAAAGCATTTTCAAAATTAATCTGTGTAGGCTGTGGCGTAGTAGCATTACCAAAGGCGGATCCACGGTGGTTTGCCAAGCCTTCCAAATCAATCATATTGTTAACTTTGTCAAGTAACAAAGTTTTGCCACAACCCGTTTGCCCGCCGATCACAATCGGCGTGATTTGCTGCATAATTCTATTGGTTTCATCAATAAGAAATCTACGCAATGCCTTGTAACCACCTTTGATACGAGGGTAATTAACACTAGAAGCTTCGTAAATCCATTGTTGCGTGATTTGACTACGCAGACCACCACGAAAACAATAAAGCGCACCATTTGGGTTGTTTTTGATGAATTGTAGCCATGCTTCTATGCGCTTATTTTTGACATCACCTTGCACCAATTTGTGTCCAAGTTCAATGGCTTGTGCCTGACCTTTGTTTTTATAGCAAGTGCCTATCTTCTCGCGTTCATCATTACTCATCAAACTAAGGTTTTGCGATTGTGGAAAAGCACCCTGTTCAAACTCAATTGGTGCACGCGTATCAATCAATGGTGTATCAGTGGTGAATAAGCGCGTGAAGTCGGTTATTTGCGTCAACTCAGACATTAATTTGTATGATGGATTTGTTGTTATCGTTCTCAACAATCTCACCAATAGCCTCTAAGTCAAAGCCTGATTTTTGCATCACTTGGCGGAATTCAGATTCGCCACTATCGGACACCATAATCAATAAGCCACCGCTAGTTTGCGGGTCGCAAATAATAGATTGCACTTCATCATTCATTGCGCTTAGATGGTGGCCATAACTGTCAAAATTACGCTGCGCACCCCCTGGAGAGCAGCCATTGGCTAAATAATTTTGAATATTTGGTAAGATTGGCACCTTGTTGTAATTAATCGTTGCTGAAACTTTTGAACCCAGACAAACTTCTGACAAATGCCCACCCAATCCAAATCCAGTTACATCGGTAATCGCATTAATGCCATCAATTTTTGCGATTTTGCTGCCAATATCATTAAGTTGACACATTGTATTAATAGCGCATTTTTCATCTTCAGGTGTAATTTTCTTTTGTTTTTGTGCGGTGGTTAAAATACCAATGCCTAAGGGTTTGGTGAGATATATCTTGTCCCCTACTTTGGCAGTAGAGTTTTCCTTTAAGTGCTTAATTGCTACTTTGCCTGTTACCGCTAATCCGAAAATTGGTTCAGGTGCATCAATACTATGTCCGCCTGCCAAGGTAATACCCGCATCAGCACAAACCATGCGACCTCCTTCAATCACTTGCTGTCCAACTTCAGGGGGTAATTTGTCTAATGGCCAGCCAAAAATCGCAATTGCCATCAGTGGCACACCACCCATGGCATATACATCGCTAATCGCATTGGTAGCTGCGATACGCCCAAAGGTAGTTGGGTCATCAACAATGGGCATAAAGAAATCCGTAGTGCTGATGATTGCCTCACCATTGCCTAAGTCATACACAGCAGCATCATCACGAGAATGATTGCCAACTAATAAATTGCTATCGTGCATTTCTTCCACTGACGATGCTAAAATCGTGTCCAAAACTTTGGGTGATATTTTGCAACCGCACCCTTGTCCATGGCTGTATTCAGTCAATTTAATCATGGCAATATTATAACAATCAATTTAAAAGGTTACTCACCCAAAGGGTCATGACTGGATTGAATAACATTAATAACGGCCTTTTTGTTAATTTTGTGCGTCCCGCTTTTATAAAGGTTGGCTTCTAATTGTTGCAGTATAGACTCTAACGCATTTAAATTAAGTGGCAGTAATAAGTCAAATAAGGCTTTATCGCCTTTGCTGGATTTGATTTGCTTGATTAAATCTTGATTTTTTTCTGGCGTTGGTTTGCTGTTAAGTTTTATACCTAAAAAACTAATAAGCGCACCAATGATAAGCCCGAACAAAAGGTAATAATATTTTAATTTATTGTTAAGTGGCGTTTTGTTATCAGGCTTTGCCACGGTTTCAGTTGTTGTTATGATAGGGTTAGTTTTGTCAACTTGAATGTTAATGACTTGGGTGCGAATGGTTTTTTTGGTTTGAGTTTTTTTGTCAAAATAATCCAATTTTAGACTGGGTATAATGAAATTTTGCCCACCAACAATGGCAAATTTTTGTTGCCAACCTTTGTAACTGCTTACTGCATCATCGCTATAAATAGTGGCGTTATCAATCTCAATTTTAAAGTCTTCAATGTCGTCAAAATTACCTTCACCAACAATATTTACTGTTAAATTAACGGCTTCCCCTTGTTTGACTTGGGTCTTATCAACGGTGGCTTTTATACTAAAGTCGCCAAAGATTCTAAGGTCGTCTGGTAGGGGCTTTACTGTGAGCGTCAAGGCGTTTGAAAATATTTTTTTCTGTTGCCTGTTTTGCCCTCTATCAAAGAAACCACTAAAAATATCCCTATTCTGGTTGCCAATAGTGGCGACCAAACTTGGAATATAAAGAGTGCCAAAATTATTTGCATTAATTCTGTAACTCAGCGTTTGAACATTATAATTTTCATCAGCAATACGACTTACTCCTTTATTTTCTGTAAATGATAAACCTTCTGCCTCGGGCGTAGAAAGCATAATCTGACTAATGCGTGGCAAAGATTTTTTTGCTTTAAAAGTGATGTTTAAAGTAGCGGTGTCTCCCAGAAAAAAAGTTGTTTTATCCGTCTTGATTTCTAGAATATAGTCACTCCCTGCCTTGGCCTTGGTTGGCTTTTTGTAAGTTATTTTTATGGCTTGGGTGGTTTGTTTGACACCATCTACTATCAATGTGTAAGCTGGAATTTGCAGGCTTTTTAAAGGTTTAAAAGTGTAGGACTTGCTATTTTGTATGGTACGCCTAGTATTGACAATACTCATACTTTGCGCATTACTTGTGCCTAAAACAGGGTACCCTGCAATATGACTAATTGCAGGAAACACAACCTTATCACTATCGGCATTCAAAGTTAAGACAATATCCTCTCCCGGATAAAACCATGTCTGATTAACGCTGGCTGAGCTGAGTGCAAAAATTGGGGTACTGAGTAGTAAAAATAAACTACCAAAGATTTTCTTTATCATCATTATTATTATTTTGTTTATTGAGTGGAATAAGCAGGGTTCTGAGATTTTTCTCAAGAGATTTTTCCCATCGCTGCTGTTTAATGGCATCCAATTTTTTCTCTTGTTGCCGTTGTTCTTTTTCGCTGTCTTTCTTACCTTTATCTTTGCGCGCTTTATTGTCTTTTTTATTGTCTTTTTGTTTTTTTTTCTGATCTGAATCGTTATGCTTCTTGCCGTTTTTTTTATTGTTTTGCTGTTGTTTTTTCTGATCTGAGTCGTTACGCTTCTTATCGTCTTTTTTACTGTTTTGCTGTTGCTTTTTTTGTTTTTGGTCTTTGCCTTTGTTCTCTTTACTCTTTTTCGATTGCTGGTCTTTTTTGCGCTTGGCTTTTTGCTGTTTTAGCATTTTTAAATTAAACAAGGTATCTGCATCTTGTTTTAATTTTAACGCCGCTTTGTAACTGTCAATCGCCTCATCAATTTTCTTTAATTTAGCATAAGCATTGCCAGTATTGTACAAACGATTAAAATCCAACTTTTTTTGCTTGACGCTTTGATATTTTTCCAGCGCTTGCTCGTATAAACCTTGCTTATAAAGGCTGTTTGCTTGGTTTAGGCGTGCAGCGTCATTATCAATATTGGCAAACTCTTCTGTAGCCGCTTGATAGTCTTGTTTTTGGTAAGCACTATTGGCTTGCTTAATGTGCACAAAATCTAGCAATCCTGCTTCCACACTCATTGACAATAATACGAAAAAAATAAATTTCATAGTTTTCTGGGTAAGGAAAAAAAGGCAAAAAATAACAATACTAAGGCGAGCAACAAAGGGTAGTAAAACAATTGGCGTTTTTGATTAATTTTCACTTCTTTACTATTATTGTGTCGATTAAAAGTATGGATAAAATTTGACAAGTCATTATTATTTAAGGAATATTTTAAATACTTTCCATGCGTTTGAGTTGCCAATGTGCCAATGTTTGGATTTTCTTTAACATGAACAATATTTCCATTTGGGTCTTTTAAAAGCCCATTTTCAGTACGAATACTACCACCACTCTTGCTGGCAACATCAAAGATAAAAATTTGTAAATTGTGCTTTGTTGCATACGCAACAGCTTCTTTAAAATTATCGTCATCACCGCCATCGGTTAACAGCAATATTTGTTTGCTTTTTGTCTTGCCTGTCAACTCATTGGCAGCTTGCAATAAATTGAGTATGTCGGTGCCCTTGAGGTTAACCATATCCGTGCGTAAGTTTTTAATTAAAAACTTAAGACTAGAGAAGTCATCTGTCAAAGGCGAAACTAAAAAAGTCTGACTGGCAAACCCTAACACGGCAACACGCCGAGCATTAATTTTATCCAAACTGTGTAACAATTTATTTTTTACAAATTCAAAACGGCTCGGGTAAATGTCATTTGCCAACATAGAATATGACATATCCATTGCCACCACCAAATCACTCAAGTGTTTTTTTATCTTAACCTCGCCCTTGTCGAGAGTTGGCTGACTCAGTGCCAATAAAATTAAAATAATAGATAACAATAGCAACTTAAGGCGTGTTTTTAAACGCATTCCATACTTATCTAAACTGATTTTCTCCAGCACTTCAGGGGCAAACAAAGCCTCAAGATTGCTTTGCTTGTGGTGAATAAAAAACCACAATATAGCCACTGGAATGAGGGCGTAAAGTAATTCTATTTGTTCAAAATCCATGTGTTTCTCTGCCAAAAATAAAGAAATAAAAATATTAACGCCAAACCTAAGGGATAGTGAAAATAATAAGTTTTCTTTTCGTATTTATTGATGTTTATTTTACTTTTTTCTAATCGATTGATTCGTGCATAAATGTCTTTTATACCTTGAATACTATTAGCTGAGAAAAATTCAGCACCCGTCTCTTGTGCGATTTCCCTTAGAACCTCGGCGTTAAAATCTCTTTCGCTGCCAATACCAATTGTATACACTTTTATTTTGTTATTTTTTGCCTGCTTAATTGCCACATCAAGTGGCACACTGTTTGCGTTATCCTTACCGTCTGTAAGTAAAACGGCAATTTTTTCTTTCGATTGAGAATCTTTAAAAAGCTTTGAGCTTAAAAATAAAGCCTCATAAAGTGCTGTTTTTCTTTGCCCAGCAACACCTACATTGATATGACTGAGAATTTTAATAATGCTTTTTTTGTCGTAAGTAAATGGAACGGCAGTATAAGCAAAATCTGCAAAAATACTCAACGCTAATTTATCGGTTTTACGCTGTTTAATGAAATCTACCAAAATTTTCTTCACAATTTTAAACTTGTTGTTTTCTTCCATTGACCCTGAGGCATCTAAAATTAATGAAATTTCGTAGCCTTTACTATTGTCAAGCGCTATGTCTTTAGTTGTAATCGGACTGGCAAGAGCGACAATAACCAAACCAAGGGCTAAAAATTTGAGTACATTGCGTAACAATTGCTTAGATTTTGCAATGGTTTTCAAGCTGTTGCTGTAGGGAAAATAAATAGATAATTTTTTCTCTTGGCAAAAAAACAAGCAAGCGAATGCAATAATAATAAGCGCCAGCACAAAGGGATATTCAAAACTAAACATGAAGAAAATCCTTGATTTTTTTAATTAAATCGGGTTCTAATTGCGCCACTTTTTCTTTATATTTATAGGCTAATAATGCTGTATTGATTTTCTCAAAATCGACTGCATTGTTATCATTCACCAGCACATTGGCATAACGACTGAATGTATAAGCTGTGAGCTTACTGTCGTTAAAATCAAGGTTTTTAAGTAGGTTGAGTGCCTTTCTTTTTTTATCATTACGGCGTTTTAATTGAAAATTTTTCCAACCAAAATATCCTGCAAGCAACGCCATCAACAACACAACAAACAATAAAACCAATAGATAAGTAAAGGAATGATCTGCAATGTCAACCAGTGGTTTAATGTCTTTTAAAGTATCCATAATTATTGTCTTAAGCGCCCTCCCTTCACTTTAAAATTTGCGAAAGTTTGACAAAAACATCATCGTTGGTGTAGATTTTACCCACATTGATTTTATGTTGAGCAAAATGCAAATAACGCTTATCGTCCTCAATTTTTAATTGAGATTGATATTTTTTTGCTAATTTTTTATCAAAATCCACTTCAATACTGCTGTTATTTTGTGCATTTTTCAAACTTAATTCTGTGCCAAAAATTGGTAACTCTTCTAATGGGTCACGCACTATTATTGCATTTATTTGGTTTTTATGGGCAACCCTACTATAATCACTAGACTGATAAAAATCACCAATAACAAAAACCAATGATTTTGCCTGCTGAACCAAATAAGTGCTCAGTGTTTCTGGGTTTATTTGTATTTTTAACAAGTCAAAATTTAGCAGTGCTTCAATTGCCAACAGCAAACTACCCATATTATTGAGTTGAAAAATTTGCTGCTCATCGTTAAAGAAAAACACCAGTTTTGTTTGGTTCTTTTGTTGTATAGAAGAATACGCCAAATGTGCGACAATCTCGGCAATTAACTCATTTTTCAAACGCACAGAACCAAAATGTAGGCTACTGGAAAGCATTACGCAAATGACCACATTAATTTGCCTGTCCTCGTTAAAAACATTGGTTTGTAATTCACCCGTTTTGCCACTGGCAGAAAAATTTATTTTGCGAATATCATCACCTGCCTGATAGGGGCGAATTTCGCAAAAATCCAAACCATCACCTCGCATTTTTGACAAATGCTCCGCCGACTTTTGGGTAAAAACATTCTTCTTAGCGTGTAATATTATTTCTTGTGCTGACATCATAATGATAAAAAAACCTTGGTTGATTTATGGCACTTGAATTGCCTCAAGTATCTGTTTAATAATGGCCTCAACACTCATATTTTCAGCCTGCGCCTGATAACTTAAAACAATTCTGTGTTGTAGCACTTCTGTTACTACACTGGCAATGTCAAGCGGTGTCACAAAGTCATTGCCCCGTATTAATGCCTTAGCACAACTGGCTTTGTATAAATCAATACTGGCTCTTGGGCTAGCGCCAAACTCAATATAATGTTTGATTGAATCCAAGCCATAATCTTGCGGGTAACGGGTTGCAAAAATTATTTTTAATATATAATTTTGCACCGCATCATCCACATGAATCTTCTCAAACTGCTGTCGAATATCGACAATATCTGCTATATCTGCCACTTGCTCAACCTGCTCAAAGCCATTAATAGCAACTCGTTTAACCACTTCCAATTCTTCTGCCAAAGTATTATAATCAAGCACTGTTTTGAGCATAAAGCGATCAAGTTGTGCTTCTGGCAATTGATAGGTTCCCTCTTGCTCCACTGGATTTTGGGTTGCCATAACCAAAAAAGGTTGATCTAGCTTAAAACTTTCATCGGCAATCGTCACCTGCCTTTCTGCCATTACTTCAAGCAATGCCGCCTGCACTTTGGCAGGTGCACGATTGATTTCATCAGCCAACAATAAGTTGGTGAAAATCGGCCCTTTTTTAACGCTAAACTCCCCTGTTTTTGGGTTGTAAATTTGTGCACCTGTTAGGTCGCTGGGTAGTAAATCTGGCGTAAACTGAATGCGTTTAAACTGAATCCCTAAGGCTTTAGACAAAGTATTAATTGCCGTGGTTTTTGCCAATCCTGGTACGCTTTCAACCAAAATATGGCCACCGGTAATCAGTCCAATTAACAAATGATCAACCAGATCTTCTTGTCCAATAATGACTTTTTGTATTTCTGTTTTAAGTTTTTTTATCATAGCGCGTATGCCTCCTCTAACTTTTTGTAAAATTGCTTGGGGCTGAGATTAGGGTGTGCTTCCATCAGTTTAAAAGCCACCACATTATCTTCAACGCCCCCCCATAATTTGATATAAGTGCCGTCTTTATAACCGTGATCTTGTCTAAAAGTATTGAGTTGGTTTTTTATTAAATAACGCTTATAAAGTTCTGTTACATCCATATTCATTGTTGCCAGTGCCTGAAAGAAAAGCCCTGTAATTTCATACAAGCTATTTTTTGATTTATCCACATTGGCACTAGCGGCAACGGCGATCATTTTTTCTAAAATTTCCACAGTGAGTTCCGGATTAACCTCTCTTTCAGGTTGTATATCGGCATAAGCCTCAGCAAATTGTGTGTCGCCAAAATGAATCGCCTCGGACATAATAAAGTGCCAAATATCCACCAGCTCAACTTTAGCGTTATCTAGGTCTGGTTCACTTTCAATGTTTTTCCAATGTTTCCAGTTAAACGAATCAATCGCCTCAGCAGCTTCCATATAAATGCAGCGAAGCCATGAAATTTGTCGCCCTTCTTTGGTAGCACCTTCGGTCCAAATAAGCCCATTGGTGGCATCATTAAGTTTTTGCTGCAACTCAAACATTTGTTTAATTTGATTCATAAATAAGACTTTACAATGATATGAAATTTATTGGGCACATTATACAATTTAGCATGCGTAAAAATCAATTAATTAGTCGCCCCTTAAAAACCACCCCAAACCAAACCAACCCCCCCATTTTTCCAACCATCTAAATCAACAAAACTGCTTTTTATCCAGCACCACAAAAAACCTTAGGTATTTTACAAAAAATAAGCCCAGTTTTTGCCAAAACAAAAAAATAGTGGCTATCACCAGCCATTTTCTCAAATTCCAAGCACAGGCAGCCATTAAAACATTAATCTCATCACCAACTTGCCCTTTGAGTAGGTTTCTAGAGAGTCTAAAATCTGATTTAAGATGTCCGATAATCGGCTCAATCGCTGCGCGTCTTTTACACAGTTTGCGCTTTTTGTCTTGTTGATAACGATTGTCTCGCTTAAGGGCTTTTTTAGGCAAAATGATGTTTGCACCGAGCACTACCTTTGCACCAACATAGCCTCGGTCGCATACCGCTTGTTTGATGGGTTTGTTTCTGTTGCTATTAGCATGGCTTATGGCAACATTTAAGGTTTTTGAGTCGTGAATATTTTTATCATGACTGGC
>NZ_UEXF01000080.1:0-830 GCF_900127505.1 thiotrophic endosymbiont of Bathymodiolus puteoserpentis (Logatchev)
CAGACGGGGGCGTTTAGGTATTTGTTTAATGAGGGTATGCGTCATGGTAGGACATTTAGTAATAGTCTTAAATTTAAAACCCAACATGATGCTGCATTTTATGCTTTAAGAATTAATTCTACTTCTATTTCTGAAAATAGGGAACATGGTGGCTTGATTTATAGAAATTCAGATGGGTCTTATTCATTTACTGGACCGATAGCAGGTGATCATGAGTCAGTGGATCCTAGGAATGCACCAGCACCTAATGGCGCTAATGTAACGGCTTATTATCACACTCATGGAGCGTATGATCCAGAATACAACAGCGAAAAATTTTCTACTAATGGAGACATTCCTTATGCAAAAAGGAATAAAATGAACGGATATTTGGCGACTCCTATGGGCAAGATCAAATATTATAATTATACTAACGATGTAATTAAGGTGTTACAACAATGAAGGGGATTACAATGATGAAGACGCTATTTTTATTTATTTTTATTTTTATAAATACTCATGTTATGTCTAATATGGATAAATATATTGATTTTGATATTATAGAAAGTTATAAAAAACCTATAACAATGCCTGCTAAATATTTAGAAGTGTTTAGTGTTGTTTATAAAGATTTTTCTTCTTTCAAAAGTAATCAAATAGAAAGTTATATAGTTAACATATCTGAATCCAAAGATTTGTATATTATTAAATTTAGTATTCCACGGAAGCAACTTGTGTTGGGTGGAGGTTCTGGCTTTTATCACATAGATAAGCATACTATGAAAATTATTAAAGTTGAATTTTACAAATAAAAATTAAAAATAAAAGGGTAGAATCGGTTGAGTAAAAGG
>NZ_UEXF01000081.1:0-1350 GCF_900127505.1 thiotrophic endosymbiont of Bathymodiolus puteoserpentis (Logatchev)
AAGATATTTTGCAACAAAGTAAATTTGGTGTTAAAGACAAATCAGGTAAGATTTTTAAATATATGTCGTATGGCAATACTCACCATGTGGAAATTATTCGCAATGTTAAGACAGGGGAGATTAAAGGTGCATTTGTAACGATGCTGGAAGCATCGCACAGAGTAAAGGGTATTAATCTGCCAAAACAACCTATGATCAAAACTAACCATGGAGATGAATGGGAATTTTTAATGGCTTTACATATTAATAATACTGTTAGCATAGGCAAAGAAAATAGTGAAAGAATATTTTATAGAGTTCAAAAAATTAATATGACTGGAACTGTAACATTAAGATTAAATACTGCCTCAACATTAAAAAATAAGGATGAAAAATTGTCTATTGCTATTAATAAAGAAAATTTTGATGAATATGAAATTAAATTACACAAATTGAATGCTATAGGTGGTTTGATCGATGATTAAACGAATTATCGAGGTATCAAAACCAAGTTATTTGCACCTCAAAAACAAACAATTGATTATTGAGCAAGCACACGAAGTGGTTGCTCAAGTCCCCATAGAGGATATTGGAGTATTGATTTTAGAGCATAGTGCCATCACGATTACTCAGCCTTTAATTATTGAATGCCAAGAGAACAACACAGCTGTTATTTTTTGTGATGAAAGACATTTGCCATATTCTACTCTTTTACCAATTTCCGAGGGTAATAATCTACATCAAAAAATCCTTAAACAACAAATTAATATCACTGAACCTGTGCGTAAAAATTTATGGAAACAAATCATACAACAAAAAATCAGAAATCAAGTCAACACACTCAAACAGTTTGACAAACCTTTTATGCGTTTAGAAAAATTGGCAAAGGAGGTGAAATCAGGTGATATAACAAATTGCGAAGCTCAGGCTGCACAATATTATTGGAAAGCCTTATTTGGTAAAGATTTTTTGCGCGATCAAAATGCAGACGGAATCAATTCCATTCTAAATTATGGCTATTCAATTATTCGGGCAATGATTGCCAGAAGCATTGTAGCAAGTGGTTTACATCCTGCCATTGGGTTGTTTCACCATAATCAGTATAATGGTTTGTGCTTAGCAGATGATTTAATGGAGCCGTTTCGCCCTTGGGTGGATAGCATAGTCTATAAATTATATCAAGAGAATGCAAATATCAATATCACCAAAGGAGTCAAAATTCCTTTTTTAAATTTAATTAGCGAAAATGTTAAATTCAAAAATAAGCAAATACCACTAATGATATCTGTGCATTATTTAATGGCAGATTTAAAACGCAATTTTGCCAAAGAAAGTAAACGACTGGTCTATCCAAAAAAATAATGTTTGGAG